>NZ_JSXC01000013.1 GCF_000803215.1 Pectobacterium fontis | reverse complement strand
TCTTGCGTAAATCAGGTAGAGTCGCGAGAACCATCGTATAGCGATATTGGGGAAGGCTTGGCCTGCACAGACGCGCAGGCAGATTGTTTGAGATTAGTGCAGAATCTGCGAAAGAAATGCCTGAGTACGTTCTGATCGTGGGCTGGTGAAGAAAATATCCGGCGGCGCTTGTTCTACGATTTCACCCTGATCCATAAAAATCACCCGGTCTGCGACGGTTTTCGCGAATCCCATTTCATGCGTTACGCACAGCATTGTCATCCCGTCCTGAGCCAACCCAAGCATAGTATCGAGTACCTCTTTCACCATCTCGGGATCCAGTGCGGATGTCGGCTCGTCAAACAGCATAATCTTGGGTTTCATGCATAGTGAACGTGCAATGGCTACGCGCTGTTGCTGACCCCCCGATAGCTGTCCTGGAAATTTATGGGCATGTGCGGCTATGCGCACACGCTCCAGATAGTGCATTGCCAGCTCTTCCGCCTCTTTTTTGGGCGTATGGCGTACCCAGCAAGGTGCCAGCGTACAGTTCTGTAACACGGTTAAGTGCGGGAAAAGATTGAAGTGCTGAAACACCATGCCGACTTCAGTACGAATTTTCTCGATGTTGCGTAAATCATTATTCAATTCAATTCCGTCAACAACAATCCGTCCCTGCTGATGCTCTTCGAGATGGTTGATGCAGCGTATGGTGGTCGATTTCCCCGAGCCGGAGGGGCCGCACAGCACAATGCGTTCTCCCTGTCTGACTTGAAGATTAATGTCTTTAAGCACATGAAACTGGCCGTACCACTTATTCACCTTCTCTAAGGTAATCATATGCTCGGTTGATGGGGCTAATACAGTCTGATTCATGGATAACCTCAGTGTGACTTGTGTCCGGTATTAAAACGATTTTCCAAATGTTGGCTATAGCGCGACATGCTGAAACAGAAGATCCAATAAACCATGGCGGCAAAAACATAACCTTCAGTCGACATGCCCAACCAAGCGGGGTCGACGGTCGCCTGTTGGATGCTGCTGAAGAGATCGAAAAGGCCGATGATGATGACCAGACTCGTATCTTTAAAAAGAGAAATGATCGTATTCACCAGACCCGGAATCACCATTTTCAGCGCTTGAGGCAGGATGACCAGACCCTGCATGCGCCAATAGCCTAAGCCCAGAGATTCAGCGGCTTCATACTGTCCTTTAGGAAGTGCCTGTAAGCCACCGCGCACCACTTCGGCGACATAAGCTGACTGAAATAAAATCACGCCGACGAGCGCTCTGAGTAGTTTGTCGATAGTGGTGCCTTCCGTTAAAAATAGCGGCAGCATCACGGACGACATAAAAAGCACGGTGATCAGCGGTACGCCACGCCAGAACTCAATGAACACGACGGAAAACATACGGACGATTGGCAACGTGGAACGGCGGCCTAATGCAAGCAAGATGCCCAGCGGTAACGCGCCAGCGATGCCCACGGCTGCGATGATCAGCGTCAACGTTAATCCGCCCCATTGATAGGTTTCCACTCTGCTGAGTCCACCAAAACCGCCGTAGAGCAACCACCAGGCGATGAACGGATAGGTTATTGCCCAGACGGCAATGTAGCGCCCGCGATGGGGAATACTCTTCAGGAACATCGGCAGAATGCTGAGTATCGCGATAGCGAGGGCAAAATTGATACGCCAGACTTCCTCGGCCGGATACAGTCCATACATGAAATGACCAAATCTTTCATGGATGAAGACCCAACACGCGCCATCACGCGTACAGTCATTCCGGGTTGTACCGATCCAGTTTGCCTGAAAGATCGCCCAATTAAGCAGTGGCGGTATGGCAACCCACAGTAGCCAGAGGCAAAACAGCGTTAACAGGCTATTGCTGATACTGGAAAAGAGATTGCGTCTAGCCCACTGCATCGCGGTGAGCAGAGGGGACTGACGGCTCTGCGTATAATGGTGCATCGTCATAATGTCCTCCTAGCGTTCGACTAACGCGATTTTGCGGTTATACAAGTTCATCAGCAGCGAGATTAGCAGGCTGATAATGAGGTAGACCGACATGGTAATCGCGATGGTTTCGATGGCCTGACCCGTCTGATTCAACACCGTCCCTGCGAACAAAGACACCATATCGGGATAGCCAATGGCGGCGGCCAATGATGAGTTTTTCACGATGTTGAGATACTGGCTGGTCAGCGGAGGAATGATGACGCGCAGCGCCTGTGGAAGGATCACTTTACGTAACGTAACGGGATTCGGTAAGCCCAGAGAACGCGCCGCTTCATGTTGACCGTGGGAAACCGATTGGATGCCTGAACGAATAATCTCGGCGATAAACGACGATGTATAGACTGAAAGCGCGACGGTTAATGCCGCCAGCTCAGGGATGAGTACCATACCGCCACGGAAGTTGAAACCTTTTAATTCCGGCATATCCCAGTGAAAAGCGGCACCGAAAATCAGATGGCTGAGTACGCAGAGTACCAGCAGCAGGCCTAACGCCAACGGCCAGGTTCTGCGAGGCTGGCCGGTTAAGGCGTGATAGCGCTGATTACGCCTAAACATCCCCCCTGTCACCACGACGGTGATGAGCAGAGAGAGAAAAAATGCTGCCGCGCCCGGTCCTAACTCAGGGGATGGCAGATAAAAGCCGCGATTGCTGAGGAAGGCGATATCAAACGCGCTAATTGACTGGCGTGGCCCTGGCAGGTTGCGCAATACGGCGAAATACCAGAAGAAGATCTGTAATAACGGCGGAATATTACGAAATATTTCGATGTAAACGTTGGATATTTTTCGTAATAACCAGTTGTCGGACAGTCGTGCAAGGCCAATGGTGAAGCCGAGAATGGAGGCGAATACGATACACAGTGCTGAAACCAGCAGCGTATTGAATAATCCAACAAGAAAAACGCGGGCGTAAGTATCACCTTGTTGATAGTCAATCAGGTGCTGGACGATGCCAAAGCCAGCGCTTTTGTTCAGGAAATCGAAGCCGGAGGTAATACCTCTCTGTGCCAGATTGGTCACGGTGTTGTGCAACAGGTAGGCTGCGACGGCCAATACCGCGATAACAACGACAATTTGATACAGCCAGGCGCGCACCGCTGGATTAGTCAGTGATAAATCACCTTTTACGGTTGGGCGTTGTAACATGCTGGAACCTCGATACAGGGGTACTGAGGGGCGCAGCCATACACTGCGCCCGGGTTTTTCTGATAATTAACGTACCGCTGGCGCGTACTGAATTCCGCCTTTGTTCCACAATTCGTTCAGGCCGCGTTTGATTTTCAGTTCGCTGCCCATGCCTACATTACGTTCGAAAATTTCGCCGTAGTTGCCGACCTGTTTGATGATTTTAAACGCCCAATCATTCGGTAATTTGAGATCTTTACCGTAGCTGCCTTCATGACCCAGCAGGTGAGACATATCTGGCGTGGTCGGTTTTGCTGCCAACTGATCGACGTTTTTCGAGGTCACACCCATCTCTTCCGCATTCAGCATGGCGAACAGCGTCCAGCGCACGATCGAGAACCACTCTTCATCACCACGACGTACAACCGGGCCCAGCGGCTCTTTAGAAATCACTTCTGGCAGAACGATAAACTCAGCGGGTTTGCTCAACTTAATGCGCAGTGCGTATAGCTGTGACTGGTCGGATGCCAGCGTATCGCAGCGGCCAGACTCCAGTGCTTTGGCGCTTTCATCAGAGCGGTCGAACGTGACGGGGGTATACTGCATTTTATGCGTCTTGAAATAGTCAGCGACATTCAGCTCGGTATCGGTGCCAGCCTGAATACAAACGGTTGCGCCATCGAGATCTTTTGCGCTGGTTAAGCCTGCTTTGTTGTGCGTCAGGAAGCCAATGCCGTCGTAGTAGGTCACGCCGGTGAACAGCATGCCCATGCCGCCGTCACGGGACGAGGTCCAGGTGGTGTTACGCGACAAGACATCAACTTCGCCGGATTGCAGTGCAGTGAAGCGCTCTTTCGCCGTCAGCGGGGTGTATTTGACTTTATTGGCATCGCCGAATACGGCTGCGGCAAGGCCGCGACACACGTCAACATCAATGCCGGAGTATTTGCCGCTCGCATCTGCATAGGAAAAACCGGGTAAACCATCGCTGATACCGCATTGCACAAATCCTTTTTTCTGAATGGCGTCCAACGTCGCACCAGCATGGGCTTGGTTGATTGCGGCAAAGAGTGACACGCCAGCAACCAGAGTAGAAATCACTATTCTTTTCATAATCATCCTAGCGTCTAGAGTTATTTACTGTTTTTGAAGTACACAATAAGGTGCACCATACCTGTCTGTCGGGATGCCGACGCGAGCAGAACGAAGCAAATAAAATGCCAATTTTTTACTTGCTTGATAATGAAGATGAAAAGAAAGGTTTATTGATCTAAATAGGTAGCTCTAAATGGGTATATGCGCACTGTGGCAAATGCAAAGAGAGCGATATGCTCTTTTTTGGTGCGCGAAAAGGCAGAGGGGAGACATCATCAGCCCAGTAGATTGCGTGGGCTGATGCAGGAGGCGTTAGTGTGTGATGTGGCGCTGATAATACTTTTCGAGCTTAACCTGTAACTGGCTCAGAACGGTGCTGAACATCAGGTAAATTAGTGCCGCCTCGATATACAGAATCAGCGGCTCATAGGTCACGGAAACGATGCGCTGAGCGGATAAAAACATCTCCGGCACGGTGATGACGGCAGCCAGCGACGTATCCTTGATTAAGGAAATAAACGTATTGGAGAGCGGTGGCAGCGACACGAAAACGGATTGCGGGAAGATGACCCAACGAATCGCCTGCCTTCCGTTCATACCGAGAGAATACGCGGCATTCCACTGTCCTTTCGCGACGGACAGGATAGCCCCACGAACGATCTCCGAACTGTAGGCACCGACGCTGATGGTGAAACCAATGAGTGCAGCAGGAAAGGCATCCAGAGTAATTCCCGCGCTGGGCAACCCATAAAAGATCAGGAAAAGCTGCACCAGTAGCGGCGTTCCGCGGATGACCCAAACATAAAAATCCCCCACCCATTTCAGCGGTTTCGGGCCATAGAGCCGAACCAGCGCGATGATAATGCCAAGCGCTAAGCCAAAGATGAAAGACAGAATAGCCAGAGGGACGGTAAATTGCAGTCCCGCAGACAGCAGGCTCCAAAAAGAGTCTGCCATGAGTTGTAGCCAAGGCGGCATGGAAACAAGCTCCGATAAAAAATACGCTAATTACAGCGCGCGCTGATATCCATCGTTTTTACATCTATCTCACTGATAAATATGATTTTAATAGCAACGCGTGCTGATAACCAAGCGATTATTGAGAAACATCCTCCCCGAAGTATCGCACAGATATGGTTTTATAGGTGCCGTCTGCTTTGATTTCATCCAACGCTTTATTCAAGGCTTCCACCAGTGGCGCCTGATCTTTACGCACCAGAATGGCAGAAGGTTCACCGTCTTTTGAGGTGGCGGCAATCTTCACGTTGGCATCTGGCTTCTGTTTTTTGAAATCCAGGAATGACAGGTTATCGTTCAACGTCGCGTCAGCACGGCCGCTGAGCACCAGATCCAGTGACTGGTTAAAGCCATCCGTCGGCACAATTTCCGCACCGTAACTGGTGGCTTGCTTAGAGTAATTACTGGTTAGACTTTGTGCCGATTTTTTACCTTTCAGATCGCTGAAATCCTTGATAGTGGTGTTATCACCACGAACAACCAGCACCGCCTTGGAGTCGATATAAGGCTTGGAGAAATCGTACTTAGCCTGGCGTTCTTTGGTTACGCCAACCTGATTGATGACCACATCATAGCGTTTGGCATCAATACCGGCGATTAACCCGTCCCAGCGCCCTTCAACGAATTGGGCTTTCACGCCGAGCTTTTCTGCCACCGCACGGCCAATATCCACGTCAAATCCCACTAACTGGCCTGATTTATCATGATAGGTGTAAGGCGCGTAGGTGCCTTCTGTACCGATCTTGATGGCTCCCGCTGACTTGATAGCGCTAAGGTCATCGGCATGAGCGAATACGCTGCTAGCAAGCAGGGCGCTGGTCAGTAAAGCAAAACGTATTTTTTTCATTATAAATTCCTGTGAGTGGTATGCAGCGATGTGCTTATAACTTTTGTTAATAATGAATTTACTCGACAACACATCTGTTTATAAATCACGTTGCGTGATGATTTATAGCCGAAGTGAATATGGCATTTTGTAGTGAATATAGTGCGTTTATCAGGTTTTAACCATCTTGAGCGAAAGAACGATAGAAAGCGTCTATTGCGTCGCCAATGTTACCCAACGGTCACAATTCGCTTCTATCCTCAAAAGAACATCATTGCTTTTGCCACTACTTAGCAGGAGACAACAATGAAGATCCGTATCGCCAGCTATAACGTCGAGAACCTGTTTCATCGTACCGTGATTCTCAATCTCCCCGATTCCCGGCAGATCGACGCCTTATTAGAACAGGTCAGGCAGCTTCAGCAACTTCTCGCACGGCCCCAATACGATGAGGCTCTGAAGGATAAGGTATTCCGCCTTTCTATCGCACTGCGTCCTTATATTGATATTCGTACCGATGCGGGCACGCTGGGGCGCTGGAAGAAAGAGGAGGCCGGCACTGGATTCAGGATCAATAAACGCTGCCGGGGACGTGGGGATTGGATCGGTGAAATCGTGTTTAAAGCGCAGGAATTCAGCAGTCAGCAGCGGAAGAATACCGGCAAGATTATTACCTTGCTCAACGCCGATATCCTATGCGCTGTTGAAGTCGAAAACATGGATGTGCTGCGTGATTTCAACCATCAGGTGCTTGGGGAAAAGAAGTTTAACCAGTTCGTGATGATCGACAGCCCGAACGATCCACGCGGCATTGATGTCGCCTGCCTGACGCGTTACCGGATTGCCCAGCTACGCACGCACATTTTTGATGCCGGAAAACAGTTTGATCCTGTCTTTAGCCGTGACTGTCTTGAAGTGACGTTGGACGCTGGCCTTACACAGCCGATTTATATTCTGTGTAACCATTTCAAAAGCCAGAATGGTCAAACGGAAGAAGCACGGCAACATGGAGCAGAGAAGCGCCACGATCAGGCAGAACGCGTCGCCGAGATTGTCCAACAGACTTACGATCTCAAGAAGGACTATGTGGTCATTCTCGGTGATTTGAACGAGGATTCGTCAAACCCCTGGCAGAGTTTGGCTCCGCTGTTTTCTCTGTCGGACTTACACCCGGTTATCGACCCTGAACGCCCGGAAAAAGAGCGCTACACCTACTATTTTGCTGGGGGAAAGAAGGGCGCGCGGTTAAATCAACTGGACTACATTTTCTTATCCGCGCCGTTGCATCAGGCGGTGGTGGAGTGGGGAATCGAACGTCGGGGGATTTACAATATCGATAAGATTGCCGCCAAAGAGGGCGCTGAACCTGTTACGCCGCTACCGGAAGTCACCTCATGGGACACCGCAGCGTCCGACCATGCAGCGCTCTGGGTGGACGTGGAGATTACCTGATGGTCGCTTTACGGTTATGATGGCGTAAGAAAAAAGAGCGATCATAGCCGTATAAACCGAGGAAGATGATGAGCCATAAACAAGGATTGGAAAAGTATCCAGACGCGCTGCGCTGGTCGTTCGGCGACAGCCCCGAGCTGGCGGATGAGCTGCTGCAACTGGTGCGGGAAGGGCATAAAACGGCAACCTGTAGCTCCTATCACGCGTTCAAAAATGAAGAAACGCCGCAGGTCGGTGATTACAACATTGTTCTGGATGGTGCCGGACAACCCTCCTGCGTAATTCGGACGCGCTCGCTAACGCTGGTGCGCTACTGCGATGTGACCGCTGAGATGGCAGCGAAAGAGGGCGAAGGCGACAAAAGCCTGGCCTTCTGGCAGCAAGCGCATCAGGAGTTTTTTGAAAGAGGAGGCACCTTCGCCCCGGATATGCTGCTGGTGTTTGAAGAGTTTGAGCTGATTGAGGTGTTTTGATTTGGGTTAGCGGCTGCTAAATCCGACTGTGTTCTTGATGTAAAATGTAGTTAGGTAATGCTTCAAGTTGATTGTGAATTTATCCGGCAAGAAGTTGAGTCAATATGTGACGATACTACAGTCATTCAGTTGCCAGAGAAAATTGCAAAGGATATTGCTGAGGGATCGTGGCTATTGAAAACTCTTGAAGATCTTAGGGCTGAGCTCTTTAAAATTGGCCAGCAACTTTGTGGCGGAGTAAGGCCAAGTTATTACTTCTTTATCTCCGATAAGCCTGATGGTCTTGCTACTCCGTATCTGGAAATCCATGGGGAGGAATACCATTTCATCATCAGTGAAAGAGGCATAGAAAGAGAGCGTCATGTGACTTTTAGTGACGAAGATATTCTTTATTGGTTCACCGACTGCGGTGTCTGTGATATGGCTTCAAGCTATGCGGCTTTGAATAACTCCCCAGACAGGACGTTTAGAGATGTATATTTCCGAAGACAGTATCATTTAATGTTTTCTATCAAGCCTGAATGGGCTACAAGGAAACACAAGGAACTCACTGAAATTCTCAAGTTATACCCTAAATAATTCGAGTCTCAGGAAGGCGGCAAGCGAGGGAGTCCCGATGAGCTTACTCAGATAAGTGATTCGGGTGAGTGAACGCAGCCAACGCGCATGAAAATTGAAGTATGACGGGTATATAGCGGTTAACGCTTATTTCCATGTGCATTCTGATTATTAATACTCATTAATTATTTTTGACTGTCTGCCCTTATAAAAGGCAAAGAAAAAGGCGCTTAACCAAAAGAGGTAAAGCGCCTTTTTTCAAATGCTTAACTGATTAGTCTCAGTTCATGCCGTATTTTTTCAATTTCTTACGCAGAGTACCGCGGTTGATGCCCATCATCAGGGCCGCGCGGGTTTGGTTACCGCGGGTGTATTGCATCACCATGTCCAACAGTGGCTGTTCAACTTCAGCCAGTACCAGCTCATACAGGTCACTTACATCCTGACCGTTCAATTGAGCAAAATAGTTCTTCAGTGCCTGTTTAACCGAGTCGCGCAGGGGTTTTTGGGTTACCTGAGCCTGAGAGTTTACAGTGGAAACGGTCAGTACGTCAGAATTCACGCGTTGTTCGAACATAGTTCTGTCAGCTCTTTTTCTGTTTACGCAAGATTTTCAAAATATGCCTTCAACGCCTCCAGCTGCTCGCTGGCATCCTCAATGGCGTTGAATGTGCGCCTAAACTGGTCGTTTGGGGCATGTTCCTGGAGATACCAGGATACGTGCTTACGAGCGATACGAAATCCCTTGCCTGGACCATAAAAGTCGTGCAATTCCCGTATGTGCTCGATCAACAAGCGCTTGACCTCTGCCAATGGCATTGGTGCCAGCAACTCCCCTGTGTCCAGATAATGCTGGATTTCCCGAAAGATCCAGGGTCTTCCCTGAGCGGCTCGTCCTATCATCAGGGCGTCAGCCCCGGTGTAGTCCAGAACCGCTCTGGCTTTATGCGGGTCTGTAATGTCGCCATTCGCAATAATAGGAATGGAAACGGCCTGCTTAACTGCCCGAATGCTGTCGTATTCCGCGAAACCATTGAACAGGCACGCACGGGTGCGTCCGTGAATGGTTAACGCCTGAATGCCACAGTCTTCAGCCAATTTGGCAATTTCTACACAGTTGCGGTGCTCTGGTGCCCAACCGGTTCGGATCTTCAGTGTTACTGGTACGTCTACCGATTTCACTACCGCAGAGAGGATTTGTTTGACCAAATCCGGATACTGCAATAACGCAGATCCTGCCATCTTACGGTTCACCTTTTTCGCCGGGCAGCCCATATTGATGTCGATGATCTGTGCGCCGGAATCAGCATTGATTCTCGCTGCCGCCGCCATCTCATCGGGGTCACAACCGGCAATTTGCACGGCTCTGATACCCGGTTCATCGCTATGTACCATTCGCAAACGCGACTTGTCTGAACGCCACACTTCCGGGTTGGAAGAAAGCATTTCAGACACGGTCATTCCAGCGCCCATCGCATGACAGAGTGCTCTAAATGGGCGATCGCTAATACCAGCCATTGGGGCTGCTATCAAGCGATTACTAAGCTGAAATTGTCCAATGTGCATAGACAAAAATTGACCATACTGTGCCTGCAAGGGCGCGTATATTACGCATTTTTTACGTCAGATGAAAGGCCAAACTTTGACCAATTTACGGCTATCGATCAATGAAAATGCACATCGTTAAGATGTGTAAAAATATTATCCATATTTAACAGGTAGTTATATTTTTATGGCGATTTTCTGTTCTGTGAAATATTCATCTGTTTACAGAATTTTATCTGTAAGCGCAGTGATTTTTAGTGGAGATACAGAGGGCTAGCCGTGTTTTCTCAGTGAAATACGTTGGTTTATGCGGCTAAAAAGAATGTCGATTATCTGGAGGCTGGCCTGACCAGCCCCCTCAGTGCTTTAACAGCCGCGTTAAACGGTTTTGCGGATGCCAGTAATACGACACCACTCTTCGCGTTCAGCCACCGGATCGAGCGTGAATTTGTCGGCGTAGGCTTCTGCGACGCCTTCAGCCTGCGTGGCGAGTACACCGGACAGGCCGAGGTGACCGCCTGCTTTTGGTAGATCGCTAATCAGCGGTGCCAACTCGCGTAGCGGGCCGGCAAGGATGTTGGCGACGACGACATCGGCAGACAGGTCGTCAGGCTGGTCTTTCGGTAGATAAAGCTCAAGACGCTCAGAAACGCCGTTGCGCTGGGCGTTGTCCCGGCTGGCCTGAATCGCCTGCGGATCGATATCAATTCCGATGGCGCGTGCCGCACCCAGTTTCAGCGCTGCAATCGCAAGGATGCCGGAGCCGCAGCCGAAATCGATGATGGTCTTCCCTTCCAGATCCAGCCCGTCGAGCCATTGCAGGCACAGTGCGGTTGTTGGGTGGGTGCCGGTGCCAAACGCCAGGCCGGGATCGAGCATCACGTTGACGGCGTTTGGATCAGGGATTTCGCGCCAGCTCGGGCAAATCCATAAACGCTTGCCAAACTGCATCGGGTGGAAGTTATCCATCCACTCGCGTTCCCAGTCTTTGTCTTCCAACTGTTCGATTTTGTGTTTAAAACCCGTGCCCAGCAGCGGTTCCTGCTCCAGTATGGCGATAACCGTGTTCATATCGGTTTCGGCATCGTACAGCGCAATCGCGTCAGTATCGCCCCACAGGCGCGTCTCGCCCGGCAGAGGCTCAAACACGGGGTTATCGTGCGTATCCTGAAACGTAACGGATACCGCACCGCTTTCCATCATGACGTCACCCAGTTGTTCAGCAACCTTTCCTGAGGTGTTTATTTTCAGTTGAATCCACGGCATAGCAGTCTCTATTACATTTAAAGTGAAGATGAAACGGCAACCGGCGCTGGTGGGTTATGACCAAAGCGGTTGCCAATAGTAAACGCCATCAGGCTGAGTAACAGCGATGGCACTATCGGGTGATAGCCAGCCAACTGAAGATTGAAGCTGGCCAGTAAGGTATAGCAAATCGCCCCGGTGAACATGGCGCTGAGCGCGCCAGCGGCATTCGCGCGCTCCCAATACAGACCCAACACCAGCGGCCACAGGAACACCGCTTCCAGCCCGCCAAACGCCAGCAGATTCAGCCAGATGATCATCTCCGGTGGCCGTAAGGAGGCCAGCAGCACCAGCAAGCCCAATAGCAGCGTGGTCATGCTGGAGAAGATCTTGATGCGGCGTTCGTTATGGATCTGCTGCGGGCGCACGCTGAGATAGAGATCTTTGATGATTGTCGCGGAGGCCTGAAGCAGATGCGCATTAATGTTGGACATGATAGCGGCCATTGGCGCGGCAAGAAAGATCCCCGCCGCCAGCGGCGGCAATACGTTAACCATCAGCGCCGGTAACACCTGATCGGGAATCGTCAGGTTTGGCATCACTGCACGGCCCAGCGCGCCGGCCAGATGCATGCCGAGCATCAGGATGCCGATGACGATGGTGCCGATAATAATCCCACGGTGTAGCGCTTTGCTGTCGCGATAGGAAATACAGCGCACGGCGGTGTTCGGCAGGCCGATGACGCCGAAGCAGACCAGCACCCAGAATGAGGCCATAAACGGCATCGACAGCATGCCGTGGCTGCCCTGTGGCGACACCAGCATCGGGTCGATCTGTTGCAGTTTATCCACCGCGCTGTGCAAGCCACCGGCGGCATAGATCACGCCAACCAGCAGAATGACGGTGCCGATCAGCATCACGATGCCCTGCATCGCATCATTCAGTACGCTGGCACGGAAGCCGCCAAACGTGGTGTACAGCGCGATGGTAACGCCGAAAATCAGCAGACCGATGTCGTAAGGGATGTTCGCAGCGGTTTCCAGCAGACGCGCACCGCCGATGAATTGCACGGCCATCGCGCCGATAAATGCGACCAGCAGGCTGAGGCTGGCGAACCACACCAGCAGCGGGCTGTTATAGCGGGCGTGCAGCATGTCATTCAGCGTGATGGCGTTGTAGCGCCGCGCCAGAATGGCGAACTTTTTCCCCAGAATCCCCAGCGACAACAGCATGGTGGGAAGCTGGATCATCGACAGCAGCACCCAGCCCAGCCCATATTTATACGCCGCGCCCGGCCCGCCGATAAAAGAGCTAGCGCTAACGTAAGTGCCAATCAGCGTCATCGCCAGAACGAAGCCGCCCATTGAGCGGCCGCCGAGGAAATATTCGTTCAGGAAGTTACCCGCCTGACGGCGACGGTAGGCATAGACCGACAGCCCGAAAACCAGCAGCAGGTAGCCGATCAGCGGCAATAAAATTTCAATTTGCATCGTCACTCTCCAGTGAGATATCGCGGAAAATAACGCGCACCATCAGCCAGCACAACAGCGTAAACACGAGCGGCAGCAGCAAACAGGCCATCTCAAACCAGTGCGGCAGGCCGGTGATCCCTTGCGTGTTGTCAGGCAAATAGGCGGCAAGCACCCAGGCCACTAAATAAACCAGCGTCAGGCCGAACGCCCAGCGAGCCTCTTTGTGCGCCTGAGGAAAGCGTGTATCCATGTTCTTCTCCACCGTAAATGGGAGCATTGGTATCGTTATCAACGTCGTGCTGACGAAAGCGGGAATTTTACGGCATGTGGGCCAATTGACTAGTAAGAATTACGTCAGAAGCGCAAAAGCCAGTCGTGGGGGAATTGTCTGGTAAGCAATAGATCAGGGTGGAAATAGCGTCTATTTTGCCACGAAATAATACCAAGTGAGTATTTGGGTTTATTTATATTGAGGTAATTGGCTAATGATGGAAGTCATATCGCATAATTTTCTCAAGAGAAAGCCTACTATCGGGCTATTATTTACCCTCTGATATTTTAGAGCAGAATAGTTAAAGATAAATCAAAGGAGTCGTTATGTCAGTTTCAGCCAGAAATCAGCTTTCGGGTGTTGTGTCTTCTATTGTTGAGGGGGCGGTAAACAATGAAGTCGTATTGACCTTGGAAAGCGGGGATAAGTTAACGACTGTCATTACACGAGCCAGTTGCCAAGCGATGGAATTAGCCGTTGGCAAACCGGCCATCGCGCTGGTGAAGGCACCTTGGGTCATTCTGGCATCGGCTGAATGTGGTTTGCATTTCTCTGCCCGTAATCAATTCCACGGCAAGGTGAGTGCGGTGGTGAAAGGTGCCGTAAATTCAACGGTACAATTGGTGACGCTGGAGGGATTAACGCTGACATCCTCTATTACCAATGAAAGTCTGGAAGAGATGAGCATCAGCGTGGGAAGCGAATTGGTCGCGTTGGTTAAAGCGTCCAGCATTATTCTGGCTACCCGGAAATAATGGTGCGGTCTTTTAAGGTATAAGACATAAATAATAAAAGGCCAGCGTTTGCTGGCCTTTGGACTCGATTGCGTGGAACTTACTGCAAGCCGAGTTTCTTCTCCAGATAGTGGATATTTGTGCCACCTCTCTGGAAGTTTTCATCGCTCATGATCTTCATCTGAAGTTCGATGTTGGTTTTGATACCATCGATAATCAGTTCAGCCAGCGCGTTCTTCATACGGGAAATTGCGATTTCGCGGGTTTCGCCGTAGGTGATCAGCTTGCCGATCATGGAATCATAATACGGCGGTACGGTGTAACCGGCGTAAATATGCGATTCCCAACGCACACCAAAGCCGCCCGGCGCGTGGAAACGCGTGATTTTACCCGGGCTTGGCAGGAACGTGTTCGGATCTTCCGCGTTGATACGGCATTCCACCGCATGGCCGCGTACCTTAACGTCTTTCTGCTTGATGGACAGCGGCAGACCAGCAGCAATACGCAGTTGCTCTTTGATCAGATCCACGCCGGTGATCATCTCGGTGACCGGATGCTCTACCTGAATACGGGTGTTCATTTCAATGAAGTAGAACTCGCCGTTTTCGTACAGGAACTCGAACGTACCCGCACCGCGATAGTTGATATCGATACAGGCTTTGGCGCAGCGCTCGCCGATATTACGACGCAGTTCATCTGTAATGCCCGGTGCTGGCGCTTCTTCCACCACTTTCTGGTGGCGACGCTGCATGGAACAGTCACGCTCTGCCAGATAGACGGCATGGCCCTGACCGTCAGCCAGAATCTGAATTTCCACATGACGTGGGTTTTCCAGATATTTTTCCATGTAGACCATGTCGTTGTTGAAAGCCGCTTTGGCTTCCGCACGGGTCATGTTGATGGATTGTTCCAGCTCTTTGTCGCTGCGCACTACGCGCATACCACGCCCACCGCCGCCGCCAGAGGCTTTGATGATGACCGGATAGCCGATGCGTTTTGCATGAGCACGGTTAGCGTCCATGTCACCGTCTAACGGGCCATCAGAGCCAGGTACGGTTGGAACACCTGCTTTTTTCATCGCGGTGATGGCAGACACTTTGTCACCCATCAGGCGAATAGTTTCTGCGCGTGGGCCGATGAAGATAAAGCCAGAGCGTTCAACCTGCTCGGCAAAATCTGCGTTTTCGGACAGGAAACCGTAGCCAGGGTGAATCGCGACGGATCCGGTAATTTCCGCAGCAGAAATAATCGCTGGGATGTTCAGATAGCTTTTTGTTGACGGTGCCGGGCCGATACACACGGTTTCATCCGCCAGCAATACGTGTTTCAAATCGCGATCCGCACTGGAGTGAACGGCGACAGTTTTGATGCCCAGTTCTTTACAGGCACGCAAAATACGCAGCGCAATCTCTCCGCGGTTAGCGATAACGATTTTATCTAGCATGATAAGCCTCGTTATTCGATGACAATCAGTGGCTCGTCAAATTCGACCGGCTGGCCGCTTTCGAGCAGAATGGCTTTCACCACGCCCGCTTTGTCGGCTTCAATCTGGTTCATCATTTTCATGGCTTCGACGATGCACAGGGTATCGCCAACGTTGACGTGCTGACCCACTTCCACGAACGCTTTCGCATCCGGGCTTGGGGTGCGATAGAAGGTTCCAACCATTGGAGAACGAACGATGTGTCCACTGATGGCAGCCGGCGCGGCGGCAGCTTCCACTGGCGCTGGTGCAACGGCGGCGGCCAGAGCAGGCTGTGGCTGCATCATCGGTGTCGCATAGGCTTGTTGCATCATCGGGTAGTTAACCGCTGCTGGGGCACGACTGATACGTACTGATTCTTCACCTTCAGAAATTTCCAGTTCGGCGATGCCGGACTCTTCAACCAGTTCGATCAGTTTTTTGATTTTACGAATATCCATGGATGTGGTTCCGTACTCTTTTGTTTAATTGGAAGTTGACAGGCGTTTTACCGCTGTCTGTAAAGCATACTGATAACCCTCTGCCCCCAAGCCGCATATCACGCCTACCGCAACATCGGAAAGGTAAGAGTGATGACGAAAAGGCTCGCGTGCATGCACGTTGGACAGATGAATTTCGATAAACGGAATCGCGACCGCCAGCAGAGCATCACGCAGCGCCACGCTGGTGTGAGTCAATGCAGCCGGGTTGATCAGAATGAAGTCTGTATTTCCTCTGGCCTGATGGATGGTATCGATCAGAACATGTTCCGCGTTGGATTGCAGATGGGAAAACTTCACGTTCAATGTCTGCGCCTGTGTTTCCAGTTCGCTGACAATGTCTGCTAACGTCGTTTTACCGTATTTGTCTGGCTCTCGGGTTCCTAGCAGATTCAGGTTTGGACCGTTCAAGAGCAAAATGTGGAACTTTTCTGCCATTGTGCTGCTATCTCCCGCGATTGACCAAGATTGCCAAAACCGTGTCGCACAAAATAGCGCGAAGCTATTCGTTTGTCACCTTTCGTGATGCAAATTGTCCAGCCCGAGAAACTAAAGTCGTGCATTATAACCATATCATGGCAATTCGCAGCTAAATACTGGTCTTATCTGCGGAGATATTCCTGCACCAGGTTGTGATAAGGCGTGAATTTGGCTGTCACTCAGCACCGCCTCTTCCTGTGTTGGTGCGGTGTTTAGCGCCACCATTGACGACATTTTTTATAACGGAACAGCAGCAATATCAACGCCGCCAGCGCATACAAAATGGGTTGTGGGGAGAGCGTTTTGACTGACCAAAGATAGTGGATAGGCGCAAGGATGGCGACGACATAGACAAAATTATGCAATTTTTGCCAGTGCGATCCTAACCTGCGCACCATTACTTGTGGCGAGGTTACCGCCAGTGCCAGCAAAATCAGCCAGCTTATGATTCCTAACGTTAGATATGGTCGGGATATCAGTTCGTTACCCAGCAGTGCCACATGGGTTAGACCCAACTCCAGTAGCGCATAGCTCACCAGGTGTAACGTTGCCCAGAAAAAACACCATAGCCCGAGGAGTCGACGGCAGCGAATCAGCAGCGGCTGTTTACCGTAGCGCGCCAGTGGCGTGACTAACAACGTCGCCAGCAGTAATTTCAGCGCCATTCTGCCGGTAAAATGCTGAATATCTTTGGCGGGATCGGCGCTGAACCACCCTTGGTCGATTGACAATATCAGCCATAGTAGCGGCAGAAAACTCGCCAGATGGAGTAACACTTTCAACCGGATAACGTGTTGTAACGTCAGTCTCATACGGATGTGGATTCCTATCCTGATAGGCTAGCTAAGACTAGAAATTGTCACGCAAATTCAGGCCGCGATACAGCGAGGCGACCTGCTCTGCGTAGCCGTTGAATAGCAGCGTGGGTTGACGCTCAACGTTAAGCAAGCCGCCTGAACCGATGACGCGTTCTGTCGCCTGTGACCAGCGCGGATGATCCACATGGGGGTTGACGTTGGCATAGAAGCCATATTCATCCGGTGCCGCCAGATTCCAGGTGCAGGGCGGTTTTTCTCGGGTTAACCGGATGTGTACGATAGATTTGATGTTCTTGAAGCCGTATTTCCACGGCGTGACTAAGCGGATAGGGGCACCGTTTTGTGGCGGCAGCGTTTTGCCATAAACCCCGACCGATAACAGCGCCAAAGGGTTCATGGCTTCATCCAGCCGCAACCCCTCTACATACGGGTAGTCCAGCCCGCCGCCCATGAAGCGATCTTTCTGTCCCGGCATTTGTTCTGGATCGTAAAGCGTCTGAAACGCAACATAGCGCGCGTTGCTGGTGGGTTCGGCGAACTTAATCAGTTTGGCCAACTCAAAGCCCACCCACGGAATCACCATTGACCACGCTTCGACGCAGCGGAAACGATAGATTCGCTCTTCCAGCGGAAAGCGTTTTAGTAAATCGTCGATATCCAGCGTGAGAGGTTTAGCGACGTCACCATCTATCTTCACGCGCCAGCCTGCGGTTTTTAACCCACCCGCATTCGCTGCCGGATCCGCTTTATCTAACCCGAACTCATAGAAGTTGTTATATCCCGTCACTTTATCTTCCGGCGTGAGCGGCAGGTCGAGCTTCCACTCGTCAGGTTGGCTAAACGTGAGGGGATTGCCCGGCGGCGCTTTGGGTGTATCCGCTCCCTTAAACCAGGCCAGCAGATCAGCCTGCGCAGAAAACGGCAGGGAAAGCGCGGCTGCGGAAATCCCCAGCGCTTTTAATACGCGCCGACGCTGGTAGAAGAGGGATTCTGGGGTAACGTCGGCTTCCGTGAACTTGCGATGCTTGTGCATGTGAACTCCCACCAGCCATTGCTCGTAAAGTGGCGTTTTTGCTGCTTACCGTTCACTTAGTTATAGATGAGTTGCGGTAGAAACCGCGATAAAAGAGGTGGAATACTTTTTTGCCGGGTGTAACAGCCACCCTAAGGTGGCTGGATGCGTCAATAAAAGACGTTAGCGGATTTTCACCAGCGTACGGCCAGTGACGTTGTTTTCCAGCAGCGCGGCGGCGGCGGCGGGGACGTCTTCCAGCCCGATTTCCTGCGTGACCTGCTGGTAGAACGATTCAGGCAGGATGGCAGCCAGACGCTCCCATGCTTGCTGGCGACGAGCCAGCGGTGCCATCACGGAATCCACACCTTGCAGGCGTACGTTGCGTAAAATAAAGGGCATCACGGTCGTTGGCAGCGCGATACCGCCAGCCAAGCCGCACGCGGCAACGGTCGCGTTATAATCCATTTGTGCCAGCAGCGTCGCCAGCACGTTATCGCCGACGGTATCAATCGCCCCCGCCCAGCGCTGTTTTTCCAGTGGACGAGGGCTGGCGCTGAATTCGCTGCGAGCCAGCACCTGTGTCGCCCCGAGTTTTTTCAGGTAATCGGTATTTTCCGCACGACCGCTGACGGCAGTCACCTGATAGCCTAGCGCGGAGAGCAGGGCGACAGCGGTGCTGCCGACACCGCCGCTGGCACCGGTCACCACAATGTCACCGCTTTCCGGCGTGATGCCGCCGTCTTCCAGCGCCATGACGCACAGCATCGCGGTAAAGCCTGCTGTACCCAGGATCATGGCGTTACGTGCATTCAGCGTAGCGGGCAATGGCACCAGCCACTCACTCTTCACGCGAGCCTGTTGTGCCAGGCCGCCCCAGTGGCTTTCACCTACGCCCCAACCGGTCAGAATGACGGACTGGCCGACGGTAAACCGATCGCTATCGCTGTGGCTTACGATGCCTGCGAAGTCGATCCCAGGAACCATTGGGAAATGACGAATAATCTTGCCTTTGCCGGTAATGGCAAGCGCATCTTTATAATTAATGCCGGACCAGTTGATATCAACAGTGACATCCCCGGTGGGAAGTTGCTCTGCATCAATCTCGCGAATCTGAGCGTGGGTCAGTCCGTCTGACTGTTCAAGAATTAAAGCCTGCATGGGCTATCTCCTGTGGCAGGATTAAAATGGGGAAGTCATTAACGACTATAGTTATTACAGGTACTATTGGTTAATAAGGTACTTGGTTAATAAGGTACTGTTGTTAACAAAGGTACTGTATCGCTGGCCTATGCGAACTGATAAGAAACAACAAACGTGCGGTAATAACAATTATTTGGAATAGGACGCAGGGATGGGATTTACGACCAGATTCTCGATACTGATAGTATTGCTGACGGTTATCGCTATTTTTTTTATGTTTTTCAGTAGCATATTTAGCCTCTGTTATTATAGCCAGTCGCGTACTGAGCAACAGTTACGCGAGGTTACCGCCAGTATCGATCAGGCGTTATTAGTGCAATCGCCCGAAAATATCCAATATTGGCTGCCGGGAATGATGAAGACGGCAGGCATTGTTACATTGGAAATTCAGGATAACGGTACGGCGCTCTATTCAATACAACTGCCAGAGGCTGGCTGGCAACGCACGCACCTCTACCATGAGGTCGAATTTCCGCTGATGCATCATTTGAACATGACGATCGCTTTAAAATATGCCGATCCGCTGTTTGGTTTGCCGCGTTTCGTGATGTCGACGCTATCGGTGCTGCTGGCTGCGGGGGGGATGCTCCTGATGCTGTTCTTCTCCATCCGCTGGCTGCGCCGTCAGACTATCGGACAGGAAGAGCTGGAAGAGCGCGCACAGCGGATTCTCAAGGGCGAGCGCGAATCGGTGATGCAAGGGTCGGTGCGTGAATGGCCGGTTAATACCAGTGGGGCGCTCGATCAACTGTTGTCCGATTTAGTGGAAGCGCGAGAGGAACGCGGGCGGGTCGATACCTTAATCCGTGCTTTCGCCGCGCAGGATGCCGAAACCGGGCTGAGCAATCGCCTGTTTTTTGATAATCAACTGACTACACAGTTGGAAGAGGGGGAAGAAGTCGGGACGCATGGCATCGTCATGATGATTCGCGTACCCGATTTTGAAACCTTACAGGAAACGCATGGCTGTAGTCACGCGCTGCAAGAATACCGTTTTACGCTAGTCAACCTGTTGTCGACGTTTGTGATGCGTTATCCCTCTGCGCTGCTGGCGCGTTACTTCAGCAGCGATTTCACCGTATTACTCCCCCATAGCACGCTAAAAGACGCCAACGCGATTGCCACACAGTTGGTGAAGGCTATCGATATCCTCCCCGCTTGCCCGTTAATTGACCGGGGAGAGGTGTTCCACATCGGTATTTGCGCCTATCGTGGTGGGCAAAGTGCCGAGCAGGTGATGGAAAGTGTGGAAGACGCGACGCGCAATGCGGTATTGCAGGGCGGTAACAGTTGGTGCGTGTTTGACCGGCTGGTGCCAGATAAGGGCCGTGGCAGCGTAAAATGGCGAACGTTGCTCGAACAGACGTTGGCGCGCGGTGGGCCGCGGCTGTATCAAAAGCCAGCGGTCACCAAAGAGGGCGTGGTGCATCATCATGAAATGATGAGCCGGATTTACGATGGAGAACAGGAACTGCTCGCGGCAGAGTATATGCCGCTGGTTCAGCAACTGGGGCTGACGACCAGCTATGATCGGCAGCTTGTGGCGCGAATTATTGATTTATCAGCGAGTTGCCCCGGAGAAACACTGGCTCTACCGATAAGTGTGGACTCACTTTTGCAAAAGCCTTTTTTGCGCTGGCTGAGGGAAATCTTGCTGCAATGTCCGAAAACGCAGCGGCAGCGCATTTTATTTGAACTTGCAGAGGCAGATGTTTGTCAATATATCGGCCGCCTGCGCTCGGTTATCAATGAGATCCTGGCGTTAGGCTGCCGCCTGGCGGTCACGCAGGCGGGTTTGACGCTGGTCAGCACGACGTACATCAAGTCGCTTCCCGTGGAGATCATCAAGCTTCATCCCGGTTTGGTGCGTAGTCTTGAACGTCGCCCGGAAAATCAGCTTTTTGTACAAAGTCTGACCGAGGCGTGTAAAGGTACGCAAACGCGGGTGTTTGCCGCAAGTGTGCGCACCAAAGAGGAGTGGCGAATGCTGTTGGGCAAGGGGGTTTATGGTGGGCAAGGTGATTTTTTTGCCGCATCAGTCCTTGTAACGGATGAGCTGAAAAAATATTCACCACGGCATCGTGTTTAGTATAAACCTCCCGTTCAAATTGACGTAGAATGAGGCGGTTGTTAAATCGGTTAGTGTGTGCTTACGTTAGCGGCAATCCGATTAAATGTTAGATTTTATGTCCTGTGTTAGCGCAATTCTGTCGGGTGGACAGTGGTAAGATGCCTTGCCGCCTGAGGATCAGGCCTTTTGAGCCTTTTCCCTGACGCCGATGTGCACAACGCAGACTTCTTTTTCACCGAAGCAGACCCTTTTCGTGCCTTGTCGCTGCTTCGTGTGGTTGGTAAAGTAGGCGGATTTATTTTTCGCCCCCAGCTTGCAGGATTATCCTTTAGTTATGTTTAAGAAATTTCGTGGCATGTTTTCCAACGACTTGTCCATCGACCTGGGTACTGCCAATACCCTGATTTATGTTAAAGGGCAGGGCATCATACTGAATGAACCCTCTGTGGTTGCGATTCGTCAGGATCGCGCGGGTTCCCAAAAGAGCGTGGCGGCGGTAGGCCATGACGCTAAGCAGATGCTGGGTAGAACGCCTGGGAATATCGTGGCGATTCGCCCGATGAAAGATGGTGTGATCGCCGATTTCCAGGTGACCGAAAAAATGTTGCAGCACTTCATCAAGCAGGTGCATAGCGACAGTTTTATGCGTCCTAGCCCACGCGTGCTGGTGTGCGTTCCGGTTGGTGCGACACAGGTAGAACGTCGTGCCATTCGCGAATCCGCGCTGGGTGCGGGTGCCCGTGAAGTGTTCCTGATCGAAGAACCGATGGCGGCGGCGATTGGTGCTGGTATGCCAGTATCTGAAGCGACGGGTTCCATGGTCGTGGATATCGGTGGCGGTACGACGGAAGTGGCGGTGATCTCACTGAACGGCGTGGTGTACTCCTCTTCTGTGCGTATTGGCGGTGACCGCTTTGATGAAGCGATCATCAACTACGTACGTCGTAACTATGGTTCACTGATCGGTGAAGCGACGGCAGAACGTATTAAGCATGAGATTGGCTCTGCTTATCCGGGCGACGAAGTGCTGGAAATCGAAGTACGCGGCCGTAACCTTGCGGAAGGTGTACCGCGTGGTTTCACGCTGAACTCCAATGAAATTCTGGAAGCGTTGCAAGAGCCGTTGACGGGTATCGTCAGTGCGGTAATGGCGGCGCTGGAACAGTGCCCACCAGAACTGGCCTCCGATATTTCCGAGCGCGGTATGGTGTTAACAGGGGGCGGTGCGCTGCTGCGTAATCTGGATCGCTTGCTGATGGAAGAAACCGGCATCCCAGTCGTGGTGGCTGAAGATCCGCTGACCTGTGTCGCCCGTGGCGGCGGCAAGGCGCTGGAAATGATCGACATGCACGGTGGCGATTTGTTCAGCGAGGAGTAATCCTGTCTGGAAAAGGGGGAACCGGATGGATGAACGCCCTGCGTTTTTCATCTCTCGTGGTGACCCCTTTTTTATTTGCCTTTGCCCTAAGGGGTGCCGTTTTGTGACGTTAAAAATTGCTAAAGGCGATTTGAGGTTGCTGTCGAGGAATTCGCAAATTTTATGAAGCCGCTTTTTAGCAGAGGCCCTTCTCTGCAATTACGACTTTTTCTTGCTGTCGTTACCGCGATTATTGTGATCGTTGCAGACAGCCGGCTCGGTTCGTTCGTCAAAATCAGAACGTACATGGACACCACCGTCAGCCCATTCTATTTTCTGGCGAATGGCCCCCGTCAGGTTCTGGACAATATGTCTGCCTCATTGGCAACGCGTCAACAACTAGGCATTGAGAATACCGCGCTGCGTCAGGAACTGTTGATGAAAAATAGTGACCTTTTGCTGCTAGGCCAGCTCAAACAGGAAAATGCGCGGCTACGTGAACTGCTTGGCTCGCCGTTGCGTCAGGATGAGCAGAAGATGGTGACGCAGGTGATGTCTGCGGGAACCGACCCTTACAGCGATCAAGTGGTGATTGATAAAGGTCAGGCGAACGGTGTGTATGAAGGGCAACCGGTCATCAGCGATAAAGGCGTGGTGGGGCAGGTTGTGGCGGTAGGGCAGTTTACCAGCCGGGTGCTGTTGATTTGTGATGTTTCCCACGCGTTGCCGATTCAGGTGCTACGCAATGATATCCGTGTGATTGCGGCGGGTAATGGCTGTGCCGACGATCTGCAACTGGAACACCTGCCTAACAATACTGACATCCGTGTGGGTGACGTGCTGGTCACATCGGGTCTCGGCGGGCGTTTCCCTGAAGGCTATCCCGTTGGCGTGGTGTCATCGGTCAAAGCAGATACACAACGTGCTTATACCATTATTCAAGCGCGCCCGACGGCGGGGCTACAGCGTCTGCGCTATCTGTTATTACTGTGGGGCGTGGAAAACAACTCGAACACGGCATTGCCACCAGCGGAAGTGCATCGGGTTGCTAATGAGCGTCTGATGCAGATGATGCCTCAGGTGTTACCGTCGCCTGGCGAGATGGGGCCACCGCTGCCATCTGAGGCCTCTGCACCCAGCGCCGATCCGCAGGGAGGCCGTCAATGAATCGTTACCGCAGGCATGGCAACTGGATTATCTGGCTTTCTTTTCTGATTGCCATGGTTTTGCAGATTATGCCGTGGCCGGATGAAATCTACATGTTTCGCCCTTCCTGGCTGACGCTGTTCCTGATTTACTGGGTGATGGCATTGCCACATCGGGTGAATGTCGGCACGGGATTTGTGCTGGGCCTGATTATGGATCTGATTCTCGGGTCTACACTGGGAGTACGGGCGCTGGCGTTGAGCATTGTGGCTTATCTGGTGGCGTTTAAATTTCAGCTATTCCGCAATATGGCGTTATGGCAGCAGGCACTTATCGTTATGCTGTTGTCGCTGCTGATGGATCTCACGGTATTCTGGGCGGAATTTTTAGTTATTAATGTCTCTTTCCGACCGGAAACATTCTGGAATAGCGTGGTTGATGGCGTACTCTGGCCGTGGCTGTTCCTGCTGATGCGAAAAATTCGTCGTCAGTTTACTGTGCAATAAGGTGATTCATGACCCAGCTTTATCTGGCTTCCGCTTCTCCCCGCCGTCGCGAACTGCTTACGCAGCTCGATATTCCTTTTTCTATACTGAACGTCGCGGTAGAAGAGCAGCGGTTACCGGAGGAAGTTGCGGAAGTCTATGTCCGGCGTCTGGCACATGAAAAAGCGGCTGCGGGTGTTGCGGCTGCGCCGTCCGATTTACCCGTTCTGGGTGCAGATACCATTGTGGTGCTGAACGGCCAGATATTGGAAAAACCGCAGGACGAAGCGCATGCGGCAGAGATGCTTACTCAGCTTTCTGGGCAATTGCATCAGGTGATGACCGCGGTTGCGCTGGCAGATAAAGACGATGTATTGAGCTGCCTGGTGATCACCGATGTCGTCTTTCGTTCGCTCTCGCAACAGGACATTGAACGGTATATCGCCAGCGGCGAACCGATGGATAAAGCGGGCGCTTACGGTATTCAGGGCAAAGGTGGATGCTTTGTCCGGTCACTTAACGGGAGCTATTACGCGGTGGTTGGGCTGCCGCTGGTAGAAACCCATGAGTTATTCAGTAATTTTGCTGCATTGCGGAGCGCAAGAGGAAAACATGACTGCTGAGTTACTGGTAAACGTTACACCGTCAGAAACGCGCGTTGCCTATATTGATGGCGGTATTCTGCAAGAAATTCACATCGAGCGAGATGCGAAACGCGGCATTGTCGGTAACATTTATAAAGGCCGCGTGAGTCGCGTCCTGCCGGGCATGCAGGCGGCATTTGTGGATATTGGTCTGGATAAAGCGGCATTCCTGCACGCGTCCGATATTATGCCGCACACTGAATGCGTTGCCGGTGACGAACAGAAGAACTTTCACGTCCGTGATATCGCCGAACTGGTGCGTCAGGGACAAGATCTCATGGTTCAGGTGGTTAAAGATCCGCTGGGAACCAAAGGCGCACGTCTGACGACGGATATCACGCTGCCGTCGCGCTATCTGGTGTTTATGCCTGGCGCCTCGCACGTTGGTGTGTCACAACGGATTGAGAGCGAAGCGGAACGTGAGCGCTTAAAGAAAACGGTCGCCGAGTATTGCGATGATGACGGCGGCTTCATCATTCGTACCGCTGCGGAAGGCATCGGCGAAGAAGAGCTTTCACAGGATGCGGCGTTCCTGAAGCGTCTGTGGGGCAAGGTGATGGAACGCAAAAAGCGTAACCAGACCAAATGTAAGCTCTATGGTGAAGTGGCGCTCGCTCGGCGAATTTTACGTGATTTTGCCGGGGCGGCGTTGGATCGCATTCGGATTGACTCCCGACTGACGTATGAAGCGCTGCTGGAATTTACCGCTGAATATATCCCGGAGATGACCCGCAAGCTCGAACACTATGCGGGTAAGCAGCCGATTTTTGATCTGTTTGATGTGGAAAATGAGATCCAGCGTTCGCTGGACAGAAAGGTTGAACTGAAGTCCGGCGGCTATTTGATCATCGATCAGACCGAAGCGATGACGACGGTCGACATCAATACGGGGGCCTTTGTCGGCCACCGCAATCTGGATGAAACCATTTTCAATACCAATACGGAAGCCACGCAGGCGATTGCGCGGCAACTGCGTCTGCGTAACCTCGGCGGCATCATCATTATCGATTTCATCGATATGAATAACGAAGAACATCGTCGGCGGGTGCTGCATTCACTGGAGCAGGCGCTGAGTAAAGATCGGGTGAAAACCAGTATTAGCGGCTTCTCTCAACTAGGATTAGTGGAGATGACGCGCAAACGCACGCGTGAGAGTATCGAACATGTGCTGTGTCATGAATGCCCGACGTGTCATGGGCGTGGCACCGTGAAGACGGTAGAAAGTGTCTGCTATGAAATCATGCGTGAAATCGTGCGTGTCCACCACGCTTATGACACCGATCGTTTCCTGGTCTATGCCTCACCGGCAGTCGGGGAAGCGTTGAGAACTGAAGAGTCGCACGCGTTAGCTGAGGTTGAAATTTTCGTTGGCAAACAGGTCAAAGTACAAATCGAACCCCTGTATAGCCAGGAGCAGTTTGACGTCGTCATGATGTAAATTCGTGCGCTTGTCGTCGGCGACGAAAGAAGGAGAAATTAGTGAGGCGACTGCCCGGAATCATAGCCATCACGGGCGCCACTCTTATCGTGATGGCTGCGCTGTTAGTCAGCGGCTTAAGACTGATGCTGCCACAGCTCGATCACTTCCGGCCACAACTGGTGGCCTGGGCGCAGTCTGCTGCCGGTATGCCGTTAGAAATCGGTTCGATGACGGGGCGCTGGGAGTCCTTTGGCCCCACGCTGGAAATTGAAAAATTCCGCACGTCTCTGCCGGAATCGGATTGGCAGATTGACCGTATTACGCTGGCGCTGGATGTGTGGCAATCGCTGTTGCATGGGCGCTGGCAGTTCCGCGATCTCACGTTTCATCAGTTAAAACTCGATCTTAATAGCCAATTCCACGGGCAACGGCAGGATAGCAAGCTGGTAGAATCAGAAAAGGTCAGCGATCTTTTTCTGCGCCAGTTTGACCACTTTGACCTGCGTGATAGCCACATTACCTTTCTTACCCCTTCCGGTTCCCGCGCGGAGCTGAGTATTCCTCAACTAACCTGGCTGAATTCTGACAAACGCCATCGTGCGGAAGGTTTGATCAGTCTGTCGAGCTTTAACGGCCAGCACGGCGTGGTGCAGATGCGGATGGATTTGCACGATGAACAGGGGTTGCTCAGCAACGGCACGTTCTATCTGCAAGCTGACAATATCGATATGAAGCCCTGGCTCAGCCGCTGGATGAAAAACAATACCGGGCTGGAAAGTGCTGATTTTAGTCTGGCGGCGTGGCTGAATATCCGCGAGGGCGGCATCCACAGTGGCGATGTGCTCCTCAATCAGGGCACGGCAAACTGGGGTGAAGGCAATGATGCACATCGTCTGAATGTGGATGACATGACGTTGCACGTCAGCCGTCAGGAAAATGGCTGGCAGGTGGATGTTCCTGAATTGAATCTGGCAACGGATGGTATCACCTGGCCTAAAGGTCGACTCTCTGCGCTCTGGTTGCCCAAAAATGAACCTATGCTGGGGCCAGATCGGCAGGAAGAACTACGGATTCGTGCCAGTAATTTATCACTGGAGCGGGTAAGCACGCTGCTTCCGCTGTTGTCTGGCACCACACCAGAATTGAAAGCGCGCTGGGCGGAACTGCAACCGACCGGCACCTTAAATGCCGTTGCTGTCGATATTCCTTTGCAACAGCCGGAAAGAAGCCGCTTTCATGCAAACTGGCAGGATGTGGGCTGGAAGCAGTGGAAATTGCTGCCGGGAGTGGACCATTTCTCCGGCTCAGCCCATGGCAGTGTCGAACGTGGTCAAGTTAGCTTCGCGTTAGATCAGAGCACGCTGCCCTATGCGGAGATGTTTCGCGCGCCGCTGGAAATCAGGCAGGCCAGCGGCACCATAGACTGGCGTAATGACGCGCAAGGGTTGGCGCTTTGGAGCCATGGACTGGATGTACAGGCGAAATCACTGTGGGCGAACGGGGATTTTCGCTACGAACAGCCCGCCAAGCAGGAACCTAAACTGGATATTCTGGCGGGTATCCGATTGACCGACGCAGCAGATGCCTGGCGCTATTATCCCGAACGGTTTATGGGCACCGGGCTGGTGGACTACCTGAGCGATGCGCTGAAGGGGGGGCACGTCGATAATGCGACGTTGATCTTTGCCGGTAATCCGCAGCATTTTCCGTATACCCACAATGAAGGCCAGTTTGAAGTCTGGGTGCCGGTAAAAGCGGCGACCTTTGCGTTTCAGCCGGGCTGGCCTGCGCTGACGCCGCTGGATATCAATCTGGATTTCGCCAATAACGGCCTGTGGATGTTTGCGCCACAAATCGGGTTGGGTAAGGTGGTAGGCAAGAATATCAGTGCGGTCATTCCTGATTACCACAAAGAGAGGCTGTTGATTGATGGTGAACTGGAGGGGGCGGGGCCGGAGGTCGGCAACTATTTCCACCAGACGCCGCTGAAATCCTCGTTGGGTACGGCGTTAAATGAACTGAAAATTGGTGGGGCGGTTAACGGGACGCTGCATCTGGATATTCCGCTTGCCGGTGATGATGTACGTGCCAGTGGCGATATTACGCTGAACAATAACAGTCTCTACATCAAACCGCTGAATACCACGATTAAGAATCTCACGGGTAAGTTCCGCTATGAAAACGGCAACTTACGCAGCGAAACCCTTCAGGCGAACTGGTTAAATCAGCCGATGGCGGTCAATTTCACGACGGAAGAGCAGGCGAAGGCTTTTCTGGTGAATGTGGGTTTGCAGGGTGATTGGCAGCCCGCGTTGTTACCGGGTTTACCCGCATCGGCGAGCAAAGCCTTGTCCGGTACGGCGGGCTGGAAGAGCACGGTGGCCGTCAACCTGCCGCATTCGGGTAAAACCACCTATGATGTTGACGTGCAGGCTGATTTAAACAAAGTGAGTAGTCACTTACCTAGTCCGTTAAATAAATCGGCTGGCGAGAATCTACCACTGGAGGTCAAAGCCAACGGCGACCTGTATGGCTTTACCATGCAGGGGCGCGTGGGCAAAGACAACCGTTTCAATAGCCAATGGCTGCTGAAAGGCGACACCGTGACGCTGGCGCGCGCAAGCTGGCAGAATGCGGCGGCAACGGCACCTGCATTACCCGAAGATTCCGCTCTGGTGCTCGATCTTCCGCCTTTGGATGCGGAAAGCTGGCTGGGGCTACTGCCGTCGCTGCGTGCTTCTACATCGTCAGAAGGGAAAAAAGCGCAGAGTGCGCTTCGTCTACCGGAAGCCGTAACGCTGCGAACCCCTGAGCTGGAATTGCTGGGGCAGCAGTGGCACGATCTGGCGATCACGCGAAAAAATACGCTCAGTGGCAGTGAAGTGCAGGCGAAAGGGCGTGAAATTGACGGAAAGGTTGAAATACCTAATCGTGGTATGTGGCGCAGCGACATCAATTACCTCTACTACAATCCTCAGTGGAAGGGTAATGAAGCAACCAATCCGGTGGCACTGGCGGAGAAAAAATCGCCGCTGAACGACCCGAGTATCAGCTTTGAAGATTGGCCGTCGTTGGCGATTCACTGTCGCCAGTGCTGGATTATGGGGCAGAACATGGGGCTTATTCAGGGTACGTTGTTGCCAGAGAAGGAAAAATTGACGCTCTCGGATGGCATTATTGATACCGGTAAGGCGCGTCTGACCGTTAACGGCTCCTGGCAGGAAACCGCAGAAGGCGTGAGGACTGCGCTAAAAGGCCGTCTGACGGGGGATAGTCTCGAACAGAACGCTAACTGGTTTGGCGTCGATTCACCGCTGAAGGCCAGTTCTTTCGATGTCGATTACGATCTGTACTGGCGCGGGACGCCCTGGGCACCAGAGATTGCCAGTCTGAGTGGAATATTGCATACGCGTATTGGCAAGGGCGAAATTGATGAAGTTGGCACCGGTCAGGCGGGCCAATTGCTGCGTTTATTGAGCTTCGATGCCTTGATGCGTAAGCTGCGGTTTGATTTTAGCGATACGTTTGGTCGCGGATTTTATTTCGATTCAATTCGCAACACGGCATGGATTAAGGACGGCGTGCTGCATACGGATGATATGCTGATCGACGGGCTGGAAGCCGATATCGCGATAAAAGGCGATCTCGACATCGCTAAGCGAGAGGTCAATATGGAAGCCATTATCGCCCCGGAAATTTCTGCGACGGTGGGGGTGGCGACGGCATTCGCTGTCAACCCAGTGGTCGGTGCCGCGGTATTTGCCGCCAGTAAAGTGCTGGCACCGCTATGGAACAAGATTTCGCTGATTCGCTACCAGATTTCCGGTAGCCTCGATCAGCCAAAGATTCAGGAAGTGCTGCGTGAGCCGACCAAGAAGAAGGGCGAATAATGCCGTCAGGGCAGCGCAGCGTACTCAGCCGATTATCTGATAAAGAGTGAAAAACTATGAGCCTTTCGTTTGTCAGTGAGCAGTTACTCACCGCCAACAAATTGAATCTTGACGATCTCGCTGCTGTGCTGGGGTCGCTTAATGAGCGCCGTCTGGACTATGCCGATCTCTATTTCCAGTCGAGCTACCATGAGTCGTGGGTGCTGGAAGACCGCATCATTAAAGACGGTTCGTACAACATCGATCAGGGCGTGGGTATCCGGGCGATTGACGGTGAAAAGACCGGGTTTGCTTATGCTGATCAGATCACGCTGAACGCATTGCATCAGAGTGCGCAGGCGGCACGTAGCATTGTGCGGGAACAGGGCACAGGGACGGCACGCACGCTGGGTGAGGTCTCGCATCGTGCGCTCTATCCGGTGTTGAACCCGCTGGATAGCCTGACGCGTGAGGATAAAATTGCCCTGCTGCAACGCGCCGATACCGTCGCGCGTGCTGCCGATGCGCGGGTGCAGGAAGTGTCAGCCAGCCTGACCGGCGTGTATGAGCTGGTGCTGGTGGCGGCGACGGACGGCACGCTGGCGGCGGATGTGCGTCCGTTGGTTCGTCTGTCTATCAGCGTGCTGGTCGAGGCGGATGGAAAACGTGAACGCGGCTCCAGCGGCGGCGGTATGCGCGGCGGCTATGACTATTTCTGGGAAGTCGCTGACGGTGAAGCGCGGGTCGATGCCTGGGCGAAAGAAGCGGTGCGCATGGCGTTGGTTAACCTGTCGGCGGTAGCGGCTCCCGCAGGGCCGATGCCTGTGGTGCTGGGTGCAGGCTGGCCGGGCGTACTGCTGCATGAAGCGGTAGGCCACGGTCTGGAAGGCGATTTTAACCGTCGTGGTACGTCGGTGTTCAGTGGACAAATGGGGAAAATCGTTGCGTCGGAATTGTGTACGGTGGTGGATGACGGTACGTTGAGCGGGCGTCGCGGTTCCCTCTCCATGGACGATGAAGGCGTTCCGGGACAATATAATGTCCTGATCGAAAACGGTATTCTGAAAGGCTATATGCAGGATAAGCTGAACGCGCGTCTGATGGGCGTTGCGCCGACAGGCAACGGTCGCCGTGAATCCTATGCGCATCTGCCGATGCCGCGCATGACGAACACCTACATGCTGGCCGGGAAATCTACGCCGGAAGAAATTATCTCCAGCGTGGAATACGGTTTGTATGCGCCAAACTTTGGCGGTGGTCAGGTCGATATCACCTCTGGCAAGTTCGTCTTCTCGACGTCAGAAGCGTACTTGATCGAAAAGGGTCGAATCACCACGCCAGTTAAAGGGGCCACGCTGATTGGCTCCGGCATCGAAGCGATGCAGCAGATCTCCATGGTCGGCAACGATCTGGCGCTGGATAAAGGCGTTGGCGTGTGCGGCAAAGAGGGGCAAAGTCTGCCTGTCGGCGTGGGTCAGCCTACGCTGAAGCTGGAAAGCCTGACCGTCGGCGGCACCGCGTAATTTGCTCTGACGTCTTTTTAAAACCGCGCCTTATGAGCGTAATACCGTTCACTTAAGCGTGGATTTAGGGGGAAACACGGTGATGAGGTTCCCGCAGGGATACCTCGCACCGTGGTAGCCCCCGGTATCTCGATTCTTAAACGATCGGCATTAGGCTTATGAGCGCGGTTTTTTTCTGGGTTGGCTATGTCGCGGAGCACGATATCAGGATACCGCAGCAATGATCGATTTAAGCTGTTTGATGTGAATTTCGTCTCGCTGTACCAAAACATCTTCCTTAATCTTGAGAACAATGCCCTTTAACAGGTCTGTTGTGCTGGAGATATTGGTCGTGGTTTTTAGTACGTCAATGTTTGTCGCGACATGCCTGCCTTTAAGCGAAAGACGTTTCTCGGATTTTCCTTTTGCCAAATCACTTTGCAGAAAACGCGGAATGTCTTTTGCTGCTGTGTGGTCAGCCGCCAGCGTGTGCAGATAATATTTCATCAGCGTGGGAATAAAATCCGGTTCCCCACCTAATTCGCAACTTGCCAGATTCAGGATGTCTATCATGTGCGCGGGAACCCTGCTTTCCAGCGCTTTACGCTGCACATCCAGTGCTTTCTTAATCATGGGCGTAGACTGATGAGGGATGATGGTAACATTCCCGCAGCGTTCGCAAACGCCAACCAAAACTTGTCTCACCACGCCGCTGTTATCGCTGAATGGGACGTCTTTAAGATGAAACGTTGCAGTTTCAAGTGACTGGCATGTGTGACAGAGAGCGAACTGGGTATCGCCAACTTTAAAAATTTTCATGTCATCGCCTCAATGGTGGACGCTAATAAAGACACAATCCGGCTCGGTAAAATACCATTTGATATACTACGGTATTCCCCGCTGGCGGCAGCGGATGATATGAACATCAATATGCGCTGCAAAATGATGGGGTGAAGAAGAGTAAGACGACCCCGAAGATTGATAAATAATATCAATGAGTTCTGTTATTGGTATTTGTCCGGTTGCCAGCAAATTCTTCGTGCTGATATGCCTTCTGGCCTCATGCAGCACATTACCTGACTGCAAACAGACAATAAGCTGCTTTTTGGCATCTTTGAATCCCATCCTTCACCTATATTGTACGAATTTATTCGTACGTTATCCATGTGATTTTACTTTCCTGAACGAAGGGAAGAGATATAACGCAAGGATGGTGGGATCGGGATGTGTTTTGTATGAAAGAGGGAAACGCCTCGCATTTTCCTCTTTGCAAAACCTACTTTTCTTCCTCGCTATGATCCTGCCGATAACCCTGATACGTCAGGGCGACGTTTTTGAAGTATTCCGTCATGTAATTAATACAGACCTGTACTTTCAGCGGCAGGTTGTCCTTGCGGGTGTAGAGCGCGTAGACCGGACGTGGATCAGAGTGGTAGCGGTTGAATAGAATCTCAATGTCGCCGCGCTTGATTTCATCCACGATCCACATGATCGGCACGTAGGCGATGCCCGCTCCGGCTTTGAGCCAGCGCACCAGCGTTTGTGGGTCATTAGTGACAAAGCGCCCTTGTGGTGTGACGCGGGTCGAGATGCCTTCCGGTGCGATCAGTTCGAATTCGCTATCGGGCCGCACGCTGTATTCCAGCCAGGAAAAATTGATCATATCGGCCGGTTTATCTGGCGTGCCGTGCTGTGCCAGATAGCTTTTCGCCGCGCAGACGACCATGGGCATCGAGCCTAAGCGTTTCGAGAATAGACTGGAATCCTGTAATGCACCGACGCGGATAACGATGTCCAGTCCGTCGGCAATCAGGTCGGGAGCCGGGATCCCGGTGACCAGATTGACCGACAAACCGGGGTATTCCTTTAACATCGCGGCCGTCATGGTGGATAACACATTTTGCGCCATGGTGGAGGAACTACCGATACGCAGCGTACCGATTGGCGTATTGTTGAAGGCGTACAGTTGCTCATGAACCTCATGGGCTTCATGCAGCATACGGCGGCAGCCGTGATAGTAAATTTTACCGGCTTCCGTCAGCCCAATACTGCGCGTACTGCGATTAAGCAGCTTAATCTGTAGTTCATCTTCAAGCTTGGTGACGGTCTGGCTGACGGCGGATACGCTCATCTGCAACTGGCGAGCGGCGGCGGTAAAAGAACCACACTCCACCACGCGAGCAAACACCGACATACTCTTTAGTCTTTCCATTATTCACTCTGGCTTAAAAGTGATTTAGATCACACTATGTAGATAAGGTGATAATAAGCATCCATAATATAGCCTATCCGGTGGTGCCGGGTGGAACATTGTCCGTTCCCCTTCAAGCAACTGCCTTGCTTGAAGGGGAAAGCGAACAGACATCGCCCTTGCGGTCGTCCATGATTTCCTATCGCTAGTCAGTCTCTGATTACATCGCTATTCATTAGTTTAACGCTATGCCATCTGTTGGCTGTTTGCCTGTGGAATTCGGGATTGTTGTCGTAACGGCAACGATCGCTGCTGGCGTTGATAACGGCACCACGCCATTGATTTAACGCTCGGTAGCCACCTTGCTCGTTACCGCGATCTAATAGAAAAAGGAAAAGAGGATGAGTTCACTCCCGGTTATGGTGTTGTTCGGGTTGTCATTTCCCCCGGTATTTTTTGTCTTGCTGGTGTCGTTGACCCTGTTTTTTGTCGTTAATCGCCTGCTGCAACCGACGGGGATCTATAACTTCGTCTGGCATCCAGCGCTGTTTAACAGCGCGTTGTTTTGCTGCCTGTTCTATTTACTGTTCCGTTACGGTCTGTGAGGCGTCTGTGAACACTTTCTTTTCAACCCTGTTTAGACGACAGACCGTGTTGATCAAAAAACTGAGCCGCGTGGTCATCACGCTGGTGATTGTGCTGTGTGCGATAGTAGCGATTTTTCGCGTCTGGGCGTTTTATACCGAATCGCCCTGGACGCGTGATGCCAAATTTACAGCAGATGTCGTGGCGATTGCGCCGGATGTGAGCGGATTATTGAGCGAGGTTCGCGTCACGGACAATCAACTGGTGAACAAAGGCGATGTGCTGTTTGTCATTGACCAACCGCGCTACCATCAGGCCGTAGCGCAGGCGGAAGCGGATGTCGCCTACTATCAGGCGCTGGTGACGGAAAAACGTCGGGAGTCAGGGCGTCGTGCGCGTCTGGGTGTGAACGCGATGTCGCAGGAAAATATCGATCAGTCCAGTAATGCGCTGGAAACCGCTACGCACCAGCTTGCTAAAGCGCAGGCGGTGTTATCACTGGCAAAACTAGAATTGGAACGCACCGTGGTGCGTGCGCCTGCTGACGGCTGGGTGACGAATCTACATGTGCAGAGCGGGGAGTTCATTGAGCGCGGTAATACGGCAGTGGCGCTGGTGAAGAAAGATTCGTTTTACCTGCTCGCATACATGGAAGAGACTAAACTCGAACGGGTTCGACGCGGTTATCGCGCCGAAATTACCCCGCTGGGCAGCGAAAAGCTATTTTACGGTACGGTGGATAGCGTGGCGGCTGGGGTGAATAACAATAGTAACAGCGCGAACAGTAAAGGCCTGGCTAACGTAGATTCCAATTTGGAGTGGGTGCGGCTGGCGCAGCGCGTGCCGGTAAAAATCCGTCTCGATCGTCAAATGGGCGATCTCTACCCGGCGGGAACCACAGCGACGGTAGTGATCACGGGCGAGCAAGTCAATAATGACAAAAAGCCGTCGCCGCTGATTCGCCTCCTCTATCGCCTGCGTGAGTTTGGCTAAGCGAGTCGATGATGAAAACCCCGTCGTTGACAGGATCGATGTTCTTTACGACACCCACATTTGCGCGCTTTCGCTTCGCGTTCAAACTGAGTTTTGCGATCGTGCTGTCGCTCTTTTTGGGTTTCCATCTCCAGTTGGAAACCCCACGTTGGTCGGTGCTGACCGCGGCGATTGTCGCTGCCGGTCCAGCCTTCGCCGCTGGCGGCGAACCGTTTTCTGGTGCGATCCGTCATCGTGGTATTTTGCGCATTATCGGCACCTTTATTGGTTGTATTGGTGCGCTTGTCATCATTATCGCCACTATTCGCGCACCTGTGGTGATGTTGATGCTGTGCTGTATTTGGGCCGGCTTTTGCACCTGGGTTTCCTCGCTGATTAAAGTCGAAAATGCCTATGTGTTTGGGCTGGCGGGTTATACCGCGCTGATTATTATTGTGTCGACGCAGGGAACGCCGCTGCTGACGCCGCAGTTTGCTGTGGAGCGCTGTAGTGAGATCGTGCTGGGCATTTTCTGCGCCATTTTGGCGGATTTGCTGTTTTCGCCACGTTCGATCAAGCAGGACGTTGACCGCAGTATTGGCGAACTGCTGGTAGGTCAATATCGGTTACTGCAACTCAGCATGAGCGGGGCGGAGAAAGCGGCAATAGACGCGGCATGGCACGCGCTGGTGCGTAAAACGACGGCGTTAAACGGCATGCGCAGTAGCCTGATGCTGGAGTCCTCACGCTGGCAGAACAGCAATCGCCGCCTGACTTCACTGCACACGCAATCGCTCACGATGATTACCCAGGCATGTGAAACTTATCTGATGTTGCAGGATGCCTCGCCTCCGGTAAAAAGCAGCCTGACACGGGTGTTGGATCAGCCTGTTGAGTCGTTTCGCGATGTGCATTGCCGTGTGAAGGCATTGCGCCACCTGATGGCGGCTGACAGCCGCGATGTGCCGCCTACGCTGGTGAGTTGGGTGGGGGCGGCAACACGCTATCTGCTGCTGGCGAAGGGCGTACAGACCAACGGGCGTATCACGACGATTGAAGCCGATGTGCTGAACAGCGACGTGGAAATTAAAGCGCCTTCCGCTGAAACCCATCATGCCATGATCAACGGGCTGCGCACTGGTGTGGCGACGGCGCTGGGTTGCCTGTTTTGGCTGAGCACCGGCTGGACCTCTGGCAGCGTGTGTATGGTGATGATTGCGGTGGTGACGTCGCTTGCCATGCGTTTGCCGAACCCGCAGATGATGGCGAAGGATTTTCTTTTCGGAACGATCTACGCACTGCCGCTGGGCGCGCTGATGTTCATGTTTATCATGCCGTCAACGCAGCAAAGTATGCTGCTGTTGTGCCTGAGTCTGGGGGCAATGGCGTTTTTTCTCGGTATCGAAGTGCAGAAGCGTCGGCTCGGTTCGTTGGGCGCGTTGGCCAGCACCATCAATATTCTGGTGCTGGATAACCCGATGACGTTCAATATCAGCACGTTTCTGGACAGCGCGATCGGCCAGATCATCGGCTGTTTTCTGGCGCTGATGGTGATCCTGCTGATCCGGGATAATTCCAGGGCGCATACGGGAAGAACGCTATTGAACCGTTTCGTCTATGGTGCGGTCTCGGCGCTGACGACCAACACGGCGCGGAGAAAGGAAAACCATCTGCCTGCGCTGTATCAACAACTTTTTCTGCTATTGAATCGTTTCCCAGACGATATTGCCAAGTATCGTCTGGCGCTGTGGCTGATTATTATGCACCAACGCCTGAGAACGCTGGAGATTCCGCAAAATGCGGCGCTGTCTGCCTTTCATCGCCAGATTCGTGCGACGGCAGAACAGGTGATGTTGGCCCGGCGCGACACGACGCGCAGCCGCTATTTCGCACGACTGCTGGATGAACTTGAACACTATCAACAGATGCTGACAGAACAGCATTTGCCCCCGAGCGTGACGGCACCTGTGGGACGACTGAGCGGGATTCTGCGCGAGTATCGACATGCGCTGAGCAACTAATGTTGCGGGGATAGACAGTACGGTCGGGACTTGTCTATATAGCGACTTTCATTCAGTCGTGTTTATTGTTGTTTTTCATATTCTATGGTGTCCATAACCACCATTTTGAGTAATAACACACGGGATGAATGAGGTCGACTCCGCATCCCGTGATGGTCATTAGTCTGTGGTTTCAGCCAGTTCGCGCAGATACTGGAAGATCTGGCGTGCCGATTTCGGCGGTTTGTTCGCGGCTTTCTCTTTCTGCGCGTTGCGCACCAGAGAACGCAGTTGCTGACGGTCAGCATGCGGATACAGCGCCAGCACATCGGGAACCACGTCGTCACCCTCGGCGATTAAGCGGTCACGTAGCTGTTCCAGCTTGTGGAACAACGCCACCTGCTGATTATGTCGGTTGTTCAGTTTATCCAGCGCGGTTTGGATCGGTTCGGGATCGCGGGCGCGTAGCAGCTTACCAATCAGTTGGAGCTGACGACGGCGACCTTCTCGTTTGATCCGCTGCGCCAGCTCTACCGCGGCACGCAGATCGTCATCCAGCGGGATCTTCTCTAGCGCGTTTTTGCCCAGATCAACCAGTTCTGCACCGAGATCTTTCAGTGCTTCGGCATCGCGCTTTATTTCGCTTTTACTGACCCAGATAATTTCATCATCTTCGTCTTCTTCTTGATTATCCGGGACGTCATTCAGCCAGTCTTCGGGTTTTTGTTTCATGGTTGGCTCCTAAAAAGTGTCCAGGAGCAATGCATAGCGGCTCCGGGATGGTGAACAGCGCGCCCACCAGAAAAAAGAGGCTGATACTAACAGGTTTGGGCTTTGTGCGAAATTGTCCGTAGATCCTGTTAGACTAGAACGCATTATGCTACACCTTTTTATGCTCGTCATACTTCATGTTGCATGCGCGTTGGCGACGTGAAGTATCTAGAGTATATCCCCGTTATTGTACGCATTACGGGGATGATGGTGAGCTTTCTTCCACTCATTATGGCAGAACAATGACGATAACTACTCAGGTTGCAGAGCAGCGTAAAGCGCTGGAACTCGCGGTTGCTCAGGCGTTGGAACTGGCGCGCGCTGGTTCTGATGCGGCAGAAGTCGCGGTGTCAAAAACGACGGGCATTAGCGTCAGTACCCGTTATGGTGACGTTGAAAATGTTGAATTCAATAGCGATGGGGCGCTGGGCATCACGGTTTATCATCAGCAGCGTAAGGGCAGCGCCTCGTCTACCGACCTCAGCCCCGATGCGATAGCCCGTACCGTACAGGCTGCGCTGGATATTGCTCGCTATACCTCTGTCGATCCGTTTGCTGGCCCGGCGGATCGCGATCTTCTGGCGTTCGACGCGCCGGATCTGGATCTGTTCCATCCGACTGAACTGGATGCGGATCGCGGTATTGAATTTGCGGCTCGCGCAGAACAGGCGGCGCTTCAGGCAGATAAGCGTATCACCAACACCGAAGGCGGCAGCTTTAACAGCCACTATGGCGTCAAGGTGTTTGGCAATAGCCACGGCCTGCTGAAAAGCTACTGTTCCAGCCGCCATTCTATGTCTAGCTGCGTGATTGCCGAAGTGAATGGCGACATGGAGCGGGATTATGCCTATACCGTTGGTCGTGCGCTGGATGATTTACGCAGCCCTGAGTGGGTGGGTGAAGAGTGCGCGCGCCGTACCCTTTCTCGCCTGTCACCGCGTAAATTACCGACGATGCAGGCACCCGTGATGTTCTCTGCGGAAGTCGCGACAGGCCTGTTTGGTCATCTGGTTGGTGCCATCAGCGGCGGCAGCGTTTATCGTAAATCGACCTTCCTGCTGGATAAGCTGGGTCAGCAGATTCTGCCGGAGTGGCTGACGATTGAGGAACAGCCGCATCTGCTGAGAGGGCTGGCCTCTACGCCGTTCGATAGCGAAGGGGTGAGAACGCAGGCGCGTGAAATCGTGAAGGCGGGCGTGTTGCAGACCTGGCTGATGACGAGCTACTCCGCGCGTAAGCTGGGGATGCAGAGCACCGGCCACGCGGGTGGCATTCACAACTGGCGGATTGCCGGCCAGGGTCTGGATTTCAACGGCATGCTGAAACAGATGGGCAAGGGCCTGCTGGTGACCGAACTGATGGGGCAAGGCGTGAGCGGCGTGACGGGGGATTATTCCCGTGGGGCATCCGGTTTCTGGGTTGAAAACGGTGAGATTCAGTATCCGGTCAGCGAGATTACGATTGCGGGCAACCTGAAAGACATGCTGCGGAATATTGTGACGGTGGGGAATGACATTGAAACCCGGAGCAATATTCAGTGTGGTTCCGTGCTGCTGCCTGACATGAAGATCGCAGGGGAATAAGCCTGTTTTTTGCGCATAACCGTCGCCGTCGGCAGTGCCCGACGGCTGTTACTCTATCTCTGGCTTAGCGGTGGTATTCGCCAGCGGCTTCAGGTTGATAGAGTATTTCTACTACTTCAATTCGTGTTTCTTCACCACTTGGCAACTGCCAGTCGATAGCATTTCCCACATGCATTCCCAATAGTGCCGCGCCCAGCGGAGCCATCACCGACAGCGGTTCCTGACTGTCTTTCACCGCAGCCGGATAAACCAGCGTGCGGATGTGCTCTTCGTTGGTATTCAGATCGCGGAAGCGCACCCGACTATTCATGGTGACGACATGTGAGGGAATCGAGGCCGGAGGCAGAATTTCCGCTCGATCCAGCTCCTCATTCAATGCCTGTGCGATAGCGCTGTCTGCAAAGGCGGGCTGCTCCAATAACATATCCAGACGTTCTGCATCCAATTCACTGATGGTCAGGTTAGGTTTCGTCATACTCCTCTCCAGTTGGTATTTTCAGATGATATAAAAATAACCCCCCGCGCCCAAAGGAACGGGGGGTATAAGAAAATATTATGATTTATGTCGGTAGATAGTAGGAGGTTCGGCAAGGAAAGTGAAGCACTACGCTATACACATAGCCCGCTAAGAAAATCGCTAGTCTTCGTCAAACCCGGCTTCGAACAGTTCGATGACGGCGGCAAGCGCCTGCGCTTCATCCGGGCCTGTGGCTTCGACCTCAATGAGTCGTCCTTTGGCCGAGTCCAGCATTAGCATGGCAATCACGCTGCTGGCTTCGGCTTCGGTGCCGCTGTCATTACGCAGTATCACTTCCGCATCAAAGCTCTGCACCAGCTCGAATAATTTCATGGCTGGGCGAGCATGCATGCCCAGCTTGTTTTTAATTTCAACCGTTTGCCTGACTGTCATAGGTTCCCTGACTGTACTGGTTTGCCGACGATTATGAGGGCTTACGTTTTTCCAGCGTACGGTGGCGTGACTGGACGTTCTTACCGCGTGAGCGGAAGTAGTCAGCCAACTGTTCGGCGACATACACGGAACGGTGTTTACCGCCCGTACAGCCAATGGCGACAGTCAGATAGCTACGATTATTGGTTTCCAGCATCGGTAGCCACAGTTCCAGATAGCTACGGGTCTGGTAGATGAAGTTGTGAACTTCGGTATGTCTGTCGAGGAATGAGGCGACGGGTTTATCCAGACCGGTCATCGGGCGCAGTTTCGGATCCCAGTGGGGGTTTGGCAGGAAGCGCACATCAAAGACGTAATCTGCATCGATAGGAATACCATGCTTGAAGCCGAATGATTCGAACACCATCGTGAGTTCGCGCTCCCGCTTGCCGAGCAGTCGGGTACGCAGCATTTCGGCCAATTCGTGTACTGACATCTCTGAGGTGTCGATAATCAGATCGGCGCGTGAACGCAGCGGCTCCAGCAGGTCGCTTTCTTCATCAATCGCGCTTTCCAACGACAGATTCTTGCTCGACAGCGGGTGCAGACGACGGGTATCGCTATAGCGACGGATTAGCGTATTGCGATCGGCATCCAGAAACAGCAGTTGAGGCGAGAAGCTGGGTGGCAGTTGCTCCATGGCATGCTCGAAGATCTCTGGCGATTCTGGCATATTGCGTACGTCAATGCTGACCGCAGCGGAAATGTTACGCGCCGCAAGCGTATTCGCCAGCTCTGGCAGTAAAACCACTGGGAGGTTATCTACGCAGTAGAACCCCATATCTTCCAGTGCGCGCAGGGCGACAGATTTTCCTGAACCTGAGCGACCACTGACAATCATCAGCACCATCTGACGACTCCCCTCTGGCAACGTGATGGCGAATTTTCATTGCCACTGTTTTTATAAAAATGATGTATAGCTAAAAAAATGACGGCTTAGCACACAGATTGCAAGCATTCTCTCATGCCATCGACAATCGTCCGTCATCGTGAATGTGACCATCATTATTCGGTTTAATCGGCTTCCGTCATAATCTGGTACAGCTCTTCATCGCTTTGCGCCGCACGCAGGCGTCGGCAAACCGTTTTATCCGCCAGTCGCTTGGCAACCAGCGACAGAGTATGTAAATGGGTTTTACATTGTTCAGCCGGAACCAGCAAGGCAAAAAGCAGATCAACGGCCTGATTATCAATGGCATCGAAAGCGATAGGTTGCTCTAACTGGATGAAGACACCGACGGCGCCTAACGCATTGTCGTCTTCCAGCTTACCGTGAGGAATAGCAATGCCGCCGCCGATTCCCGTGCTGCCCATCCGCTCCCGGGTCAGGATGGCATCAAAGATAATCTGCGAGGGAATATTAAGCTGCCTGGCGGCCAGCTCGCTGATAATTTCCAATGCCCGTTTCTTACTCTGGCAGTGGACGGTGCTTCGGGTGCACTCGGGACGTAATACGGTACTGAGTTGCAATACGGGATCGTGGCTCATTTTATTTTCACTTAATGACACTTTCACTTCTGGTGATCTCGACCTGCCCGATGGGCGGGTCGAGTTTGTTCTTTTGCCAAACGGCAAAGGAGAAAATTAGTGTTGTTTGAGTTTATCTTTGTGTTTATTGAGCTGCCGCGCCAGCTTATCGATCAATAAATCTATCGCGGCGTACATATCTTCCGCGTCTGAGGTTGCATGCAGTTCTCCACCATTAACGTGGAGCGTGGCCTCGGCAATTTGCTGAACTTTTTCCACTCTCAATACCACATTGACCTGATTAATCCGGTCAAAATACTGCTCTAATTTGGCAAACTTGCCATTCACAAAATCACGCAGTGGTTCAGTGATCTCGATGTGGTGTCCGGTAATGTTGAGCTGCATCGCGTCTTCCTTCTCTGTTGAGATCAAATCAGTTGTTTACGCTGATTTGATGGTGGGATAGATAAAGACTCTCGGTATTTGGCCACGGTACGGCGCGCCACGATGATGCCCTGCTCGGAAAGCAGCGCCGTCAGTTTGCTGTCGCTTAGTGGCTTCGCAGGGTTTTCCGCTGCAATAAGTTTCTTCACCAACGCACGAATTGCTGTTGATGAGGCTTCTCCACCGCTATCGGTATTAACGTGGCTGGAGAAAAAATATTTTAGCTCAAAAATGCCGCGCGGGCTGTGCAGGAACTTCTGTGTTGTCACGCGTGAGATGGTGGATTCATGCATTTCCACGGCCTGCGCGATATCTGCCAGCACCATCGGCTTCATGAATTCTTCACCGTGCTCGAAGAAATCCTGCTGCTGTTCGACAATGCAGCGGGTCACTTTCAGCAGCGTGTCGTTGCGACTCTCCAGGCTTTTGATGAGCCAGCGTGCTTCTTGCAGATTGCTACGGATAAATTGCCCGTCGCTGTCGTTGCGTGTGCTGTTACCCAGCGCCGCATACTGCTGGTTAATCTGTAAACGAGGAACGCTGTCGGTATTCAGTTCAACGACCCAGACACCCTGAACTTTACGGACCAGTACATCGGGAATGACGTATTCGGATTCGCCGGTGTTGATCGACTGCCCTGGACGTGGGTCGAGCGATTGAATAAGCGCCAGCGCTTCTTTCAGCACCTCTTCTTTCAGCCGCGTCACACGGATTAAACTGCGGAAATCATGGTTGGCTAACAGATCGAGATGATCGCTGACGATCAGGCGTGCTTCGGCAAGGCGAGGCGTGCTGTCGGCGAACTGGGAAAGCTGTACCAGTAGGCAATCGCGCAAATCGCGTGCGGCGACGCCAACGGGATCAAAGCGCTGCACGCGTTTGAGTACGGCTTCGACCTCTTCCAGCGTCACATCGTCGTCACCGATGCTGTCAAGGATGTCTTGCAGCGGCACGGTCAGGTAACCGGTGTTGTCCACCGCATCGACGATAGAGGTTGCGATAGCCGCGTCGGTGTCTGAAAACGGCGTCAGTTCCACCTGCCACATCAGGTAATCCTGAAGCGTTTGCGTGGTTTCGCCTTGATAAATCGGCAGTTCTTCATCGCGATAGTCGGTGCCGGTGCCCGACGGTGTGCCTGCGGAGTAAATCTCATCCCAGGTGGCGTCGAGCGGTAATTCTTCCGGCATGTCCCTTTGCTCAAGGGCTTCGCCGGTATCTAATGAATCGCTGTCTGTCTTTTCAAATGACTCGATTTCGTCGTGCTGATCCGTTTGTTCAAGCAACGGATTGCTTTCCAGCGCCAGTTGAATCTCCTGTTGCAATTCAAGCGTGGACAGTTGCAACAGACGAATCGCCTGCTGGAGCTGTGGAGTCATGGCCAGTTGCTGGCTAAGCCTGAGTTGCAAACCTTGCTTCATAAATCGCGCTAACGTCCCATAAGTACTGCAAAGAGAAAATATTACCCTATCAGAGTCGGAAGCCTTCGCCCAGATAGACGCGTTTCACCTGTTCATCGGCCAGAATATCGGTCGGTGAACCATGGGCGATCAGGTTACCCTGACTCACGATGTAGGCTCGTTCACACACATCAAGCGTTTCGCGCACGTTATGATCGGTAATCAACACGCCAAGCCCGCTGTCACGCAGATGCTCAATGATTTTTTTAATATCCAGTACGGAGATCGGGTCTACGCCCGCAAACGGTTCATCCAGCAGGATGAACTTCGGGTTTGCCGCCAGCGCACGCGCAATCTCTACGCGGCGTCTTTCCCCGCCGGACAGCGATTGTCCCAGACTATCGCGCAAATGAATAATATGGAATTCTTCCATCAGTTCATTGGCGCGATCTTCCTGCTGTTCGGTCGTCAGATCTTTACGGATCTGTAACACCGCCATCAGGTTGTCATAAACGCTTAAGCGACGAAAAATGGAGGCTTCCTGCGGCAGGTAACCGATGCCGCGTAGCGCGCGTTCGTGCAGAGGAAGCAGGCTGATGTCGTCGCCGTCGATGACGATGCGGCCTTCATCGCGTGGGACGATCCCCACCACCATGTAGAACGTGGTGGTTTTTCCCGCCCCGTTAGGGCCAAGCAGGCCAACAATTTCACCAGAATTGACGGTAAGGCTGACGTTTTCCACGACCTTGCGGCCTTTATACGCCTTGGCCAGATTTTCTGCGGTTAAAGTTGCCATAGCTTATTCAGTGACCTGTGGTTGCTGGGAACGAGAAGGCTGGCTTTTGTTCTCTTTTTCCTGAAGCTGAGAGGGAACTAACACCGTCGTCACGCGTTTCCCTTTGTCGCTGGTCGCTTCCATTTGCTGCTGTTTCACCAGATAAGTGATGCGATCGCCTTTAACATTGCTATCCTGCTGTTCCAGATAGGCATCCCCCGTCAGCACCAGAAAGTCTTTAGCCAGCTCATAGCGGATTTTCTGCGCGTGGCCTTTTACCGGTTTGCCGTTATCCTGCATCTGGTAAAACGTCACGGGGTTACCATAACCTTCTACCACTTCGCTGCCTTGCGCGCCCTGTGGACGCGTCACGACGACCTTGTCGGCTTTCACTTCAATCGTTCCTTGCTTCACGACAACATTGCCAGTGAACGTCACCGTGTTGCCCTGCATGTCCAAAGATTGCTGGGCTGAATCAATGTGAATAGGTTGATTGCTATCGCCAGTAACGGCGAAGGCGGAAACGCTGACGGCGAACAGCGAGCTGGCGATCAGGGTGTTACGCATCAGGTTATTGGTTTTGGATTTCATAAGAGGTTTTTACCTTTTCGATCAACTCGGCCGTTTTGTTACGCAGATTCCCGCGCATTTTCATTCCGCTTGAGGTAAAGCTGGTGCCGGACAGGGTAACTTCATCATCGGAAGAGACATCCTGCGTGACCAGATTCACCTGGGCATTATTCGTGGTGATGCGCTGGAGCTGTGCGTCTTTCGTCAGGCTATTCACCTCGACGTTGCCGTACAGATAGAGCATCTTGTCTTTTGTCAGCTTGGCGCGATCGGCACGGACTGACCAGGTTGCCGTACCCTGTTCGTTGAACAGCGTGGCAACGGGCGCCGTAAACCAACTCAACTGCTCGTCGTTGAAATACTCCGCTTTTTCCGAAATTAGTCTGTAACTCAGCTTGCCCGCAGGGCTGTACACCTGCGTGTTGGTCTTTTCACTGGTATAGACTGGTACGGTGGGATCGTTTGCATCCGGCACCGCTACCGTGTCGTCATCCGCAATAGTCCAACCGATCAGGATAAGCACTAACAGTGCCAGAAAAGCGGTCAGCCAACGCCTGGTTTTACTCATATTGACAGCCCTTTGGCATGCTCTAGCTTGTCCTGCGAGAACAGAATCAAATCACACAGTTCACGTACTGCGCCACGGCCTCCCGCAAGGCGGGTGACATAATCTGCGCGTGGTAACAGCAGAGGGTGCGCATCTGCTACAGCAACGCTTAACCCAACCTGTGCCATCACTGGCCAGTCAATCATGTCGTCGCCGATATACGCGACCTGATTCGCCGTTACTGACAGTTTATCTAACAGATCGTTGAAGGCCAAAACCTTATCGGATTGCCCCTGATAAAGATGGTTTATACCCAGGGTTTTACACCGATCTTCCAGCAGTTTTGCGGAGCGCCCGGTAATAATGGCGACATCAATATCGGACGTCAGCAAGCAGCGAATGCCATAGCCGTCGCGAACGTTAAAGGCTTTCAGCTCTTCGCCGTGGTTACCCATATAAATCAGGCCATCGGACATCACGCCGTCAACGTCGCAGATTAACAGACGAATTTCACGGGCTTTATCCAGTACCTGTTGGTCGACAGGCCCATAGCAGGTATCGGTTTGTGCCCTGACTTCACTCATTCACAATTATCCTTTCTTTTTAAACCACGCCAGCCCGTAACATATCGTGCATATGGACGATGCCGACCAGACGATCGTTTTCCGCCACCAATACCGAGGTGATGTGGCGCGTCTGCATCAGGTTAAGCGCATCTACCGCCAGCGTTTGCGGCGTAACCCGGATGCCGCCTGCGGTCATCACATCAGCAATGCGCGCGCTGTTCAAGTCAATATTCATGTCGAAGATGCGGCGCAGGTCACCATCGGTAAAGATGCCCTGAATTTTCATATCCGCTTCGCAGATTACCGTCATACCCAGATTTTTGCGCGTAATTTCCACCAGCGCGTCACGCAGTGAGGCATCATGTGGGACATGAGGGATCTCATCGCCCGCATGCATGATATCGCTCACACGCAGTAAAAGTTTGCGACCGAGTGCGCCGCCGGGATGAGAAAGCGCGAAGTCTTCAGCGGTAAAACCACGCGCCTGTAGCAACGCCACGGCCAGCGCGTCGCCCATGACCAGTGTCGCGGTGGTGCTGGTGGTGGGAGCCAGACCCAGCGGGCAGGCTTCCTGCGGAACATGGACGCACAGGTGAATATCCGCCGCTTTACCCATCGTGCTTTCTGGTGTGCCGGTCATGCAGATCAGGAACACTTTCTGACGCTTCAACACCGGAATCAGCGAGAGGATTTCATGGGATTCGCCGGAGTTGGAGATAGCGATCACGATATCGTGCGGCGTCACCATGCCGAGGTCGCCGTGGCTGGCTTCTCCCGGATGGACAAAAAAAGCGGGTGTACCGGTACTGGCGAAGGTCGCGGCCATTTTGCAGCCGATGTGACCGGATTTGCCCATCCCCATCACGATCACTTTACCCTGGCAGTGGAATATCTTCTGGCAGGCGAGGGTAAAGTTGTCGTCAATGTACTGATCTAATTGCGCCAGTCCATCGCGTTCGATACTCAGTACCTGCTTGCCCGCCTGCTGGAAGTCAAAATCCGGCTGGAGGCTATGGTTGGCTTGTGGTGCCTGTTCGGATAGTGCACGGTCAGACTGCTGTTTTGGGTGAGCGTCTTGTTCAAACTGTGACATACCAATAGTCCTGATTATGATGAAAAACGGAACCTATTCTTGGGAAAAACACAATGTCTTATGAAAAACACATGCCTTATGAAAAACAGAACAGCACCGTCAGGTAGGCAATAAACGTGCAGCATAATAATGCGCCTGCGCCCTGTCCGATACGGCGTTTTTTGCTGAGGCACAACGCGGTTAACAGCACGCTTGCCACCAGCATGACCCAATAGTCGCGTTGAAAAACCTGAGGATTCAGTGCGCCCGGCGAGAGCAGCGCGGGGATGCCCAGAACAATCGCGATATTAAAAATGTTCGAGCCAATCAGGTTGCCCAGTGCGATATCATCTTCTTTCTTCAACGTCCCGACGATGGCGGTAGCCAGTTCAGGCAGGCTGGTGCCGATCGCCAATATCGTCAGCCCGATGGTCAATTCACTGACGTCGAAATAGCGTGCAATCACGGTGGCGTTATCCACCACCATACGGGCAGCCATAGGCAAAATAATCATGCCGAGAATCAGCCACAGCACGGCGACCATTTGATTGCTGTCGTCCTGCGGAAGTTCCGCCAGTTGTTCACGCGTCAGACTATCGCCGCCTTCCCGCTGGGTCTGTTGCACCATACGGAGTATCAACGCCAGACACAGAATGGCGGCAGCGAGCAGTAGCACTCCGTCGGCCCGGCTCAGGTAACTATCATGCAGTAAAACGCCACACAATAAAGTGACGGACAACATGAGCGGTAATTCCCGCCGCAATAGGGCCGAATGTACGGTGAGCGGGCGGATGAGTGCCGCGCTGCCGAGAATGAGTAAGATATTAGCGATATTAGAGCCGAGTACATTACCGACGGCCATATCGTTTTGGTGGTTTAGCGCGGCAGTAACAGAAACGATCAACTCAGGTAGCGACGTGCCGAAGCCAACAATGGTGATGCCGATGACGAACGGAGGTAGGCCGAGAGAACGCGCAAGCACGGCGGCGCCATAAACAAGACGATCGGCACCGTAAACCAGTAATAGCAAACCAACGAACAAGAGTAGTGTTGCAAACAGCATGCAGCGTCCTTTAATAGGATATATACCCGTCATACTTCAAGCTGCATGTGTGTTGGCAATACTCGGCTCATCTCTGAGCCTTGCCTTGGCAGGCCGCCGCAAGCAGCGTTCAAACCTGCCTCTGGCCGATTTGTTACTCACCCGAATCACTTACTTGAGTAAGTTCATCGGGATTGCCTCGCTTGCCGCCTTCCTGCAACTCGAATTATTTAGTGTATAATCACCAGCTTGTTGTCGAATAAGTCAGGATTTTTGGACGAATTTCGCGCAAAAAGCGTTTTCTGTGATGAGTGCTAATTCTGACGGTGTCGGGCGAAAAAGTAAAACCTGTCGCGATAAGTAAAATCCGGTAACCGTTTATGCCGCCATTTTGGACAAGAACTTACGGTAAGTTTTTGTAAAACTCACACCTTGATGAAAACCAGCCATTAGGCTGGAGTGAAAGACGCGATATAAGCGTACTGGCGCACTGCTGGGTAAGGAATGGAAATAATGAACCATGAGGCAACTAATCTGGTCGAGATCCGTGGTCTTAGCTTTCGGCGCGGAGAACGAGAGATTTTTACAGACATCACGCTGAATGTGCCTAAAGGTAAGGTCACGGCGATCATGGGGCCTTCCGGTATCGGTAAAACGACGTTGCTGCGCCTGATTGGCGGGCAGCTCCAGCCGGATAGCGGTGAAATCTGGTTTGATGGCGAAAATATCCCAACGCTATCGCGCAGCGAACTGTACCACGCGCGCAAGAAAATGAGCATGTTGTTTCAGTCCGGTGCGTTATTCACCGATTTGAACGTATTTGATAATGTCGCCTGGCCGCTGCGTGAACATACCAAACTGCCGGAATCCTTGCTGCGTAGCATCGTCATGATGAAGCTGGAAGCCGTGGGATTACGCGGAGCAGCGAAGTTGATGCCTGCCGAGCTGTCCGGCGGCATGGCGCGTCGTGCGGCGCTGGCGAGAGCCATTGCGCTTGATCCGCAACTGATTATGTTTGATGAACCTTTTGTCGGGCAGGATCCGATCACGCTGGGGACACTGGTGAAGCTTATTGATGAGTTGAACCACGCATTGGGCGTGACCTGCGTTGTGGTTTCTCACGACGTACCGGAGGTGATGAGCATCGCCGATTACGCGTATATCGTGGCCGACAAGCGGGTGGTGGCGGAAGGGACGGCGGATCAACTGAGGGCGAATAATGACCCGCAGGTTCGTCAGTTTTTGGATGGTATCGCCGACGGGCCTGTGCCTTTCCGTTTTCCGGCGGGTGACTATAAAGCGTCGCTGCTAGGTTCTGGGGGTTAACGCAGTCATGTTATTACGGACATTGGCGTCGCTGGGGCGTCAGGGCATTTCCACCAGTGCCGCATTTGGCCGCGCCGGGCTGATGCTGTTTAATGCGCTGGTGGGTAAACCCGAATTCAGCAAACAGTGGCCGCTGCTGGTGAAACAGCTTTATAGCGTCGGCGTGCAGTCACTACTGATTATCATGGTTTCCGGCCTGTTTATTGGCATGGTGCTGGGGTTGCAGGGCTTTATCATCCTGACCACTTACAGCGCCGAAGCCAGTTTGGGCATGATGGTGGCGCTGTCGCTGCTGCGTGAGCTTGGTCCGGTAGTGACGGCGCTGCTGTTCGCCGGACGTGCGGGTTCCGCATTGACGGCGGAAATCGGCCTGATGAAGGCTACCGAACAGCTTTCCAGCATGGAGATGATGGCGGTTGACCCGCTGCGTCGCGTGGTCGCACCGCGCTTTTGGGCGGGGCTAATCAGTATGCCGCTGCTGGCGGTCATTTTTGTCGCCGTGGGGATCTGGGGGGGTGCGCTGGTCGGCGTGGACTGGAAAGGTATCGACAGCGGGTTCTTCTGGTCTGCCATGCAGGGGGCAGTTGACTGGCGTCAGGATGTCTTGAACTGCGTGATTAAAAGTGTCGTATTTGCGATTACTGTGACCTGGATTGCACTGTTTAACGGCTACGACGCGATCCCGACGTCTGAGGGAATCAGCCGTGCAACGACCCGAACCGTCGTGCACTCGTCGTTAGCAGTACTGGGATTGGATTTTGTGCTGACAGCACTGATGTTTGGGAACTGAGTCGATGCAAACAAAGAAAACTGAAGTCTGGGTTGGTGTGTTTATGTTGATCGCGCTGGCTGCCATCCTCTTTTTATGCCTGAAAGTGGCGAATCTTAAGTCGATCGGCAGTGAGCCAACGTACCGTCTGTACGCGACGTTTGACAACATTGGCGGGCTGAAAGCGCGTTCTCCGATCAGAGTTGGCGGCGTGGTGATTGGTCGCGTGGCGGATATCTCGCTGGACGAGAAAACCTACCTGCCGCGTGTGGCGATGGATATTCAACAGCGCTACGATCACATTCCTGATACCAGCTCTCTGGCTATTCGTACGTCCGGTTTGCTGGGCGAACAGTATCTCGCACTCAATATTGGGTTTGAGGATGAAGATATGGGCACGACGATTTTGAAGGAGGGCGGCGTGATTCAGGACACCAAGTCAGCGATGGTGCTTGAAGATCTCATCGGTCAATTCCTATATAAGGGCGGCAGCAATAGCGAAGATAATGCCAGTCAATCGGGTTCGGAGCCGGGTGCCGATCCTGCGGTCACTCCCGAGCGCAGCAACGAATCTGTTCCTTCACATCCATAAGAGGATATCTGCATGTTTAAACGTTTACTGATGGTGGCTCTACTGGTGGTGGCGCCATTAGCCAACGCGGCTGACCAAACGAATCCCTACAGTCTCATGAATGAAGCGGCGGAAAAAACGTTTAACCGCTTGAAGAACGAACAGCCAACGATCAAACAAAATCCTGACTATCTGCGTACTATCGTACGTGAAGAGCTACTGCCGTATGTGCAGGTGAAATACGCCGGTGCGTTGGTTCTGGGACGTTACTACAAAGACGCGACACCGGCACAGCGTGATGCCTATTTCAAGGCGTTTGAGGTCTATCTGGAGCAGGCCTACGGCCAGGCTCTGGCGCTGTACCACGGGCAAACCTATCAAATTGTGTCGGGACAGGCGCTGGGCAATGCCGATATCGTTTCCATCCGCGTGAACATCATTGATAACGGCGGTCGCCCTCCGGTACGTCTGGACTTCCAATGGCGTAAAAACAGCAATACCGGTAACTGGCAGGCGTACGACATGATTGCTGAGGGGGTCAGTATGATCACCACGAAGCAAAATGAATGGGCGGCAATATTACGTCAGAAAGGTATTGATGGCCTGACTCAACAGTTGGAATCTTCCGCGAAGCAGGCCATCACGTTGGATCAGAAAAAGTAATGTGGGTGTGAACATGGCGAACGCATTGAACTGGCAGGCGCAGGACTCCACGCTGGCGTTAACGGGCGATCTGGATCGTGAAACGCTGTTACCGTTCTGGCAACAGCGTGAAGCGTTGCTCGTGGGTAAAACTGCGCTGGATGTGTCGGGGTTAAACCGCGTTGATTCTGCCGGGCTGGCTTTGCTGATGCACGTTTATCAGCAGTCGTCTTCTGGCGGTAAGATAACGATTGTCGGTGCCAGCGATCGGCTAAAAACGCTCATTGCGCTCTATAACCTGAATGAAATCATTCCTGTGTCTTAACCTGTCGCGCTGATGCCTGATTTCCCCTTCTGGCATCAGCGCATTCTTTGTTTAAGATAGCGCCATATTCATCTAAGATACCCCCCTGTAAATCATCTCCCCCTGACATAGAAATCGAGAGCGATGGAAAATAACGAAATTAAAGACGTGCTGATGAACGCATTGGCACTGGAAGAAGCCCATGTTTCTGGTGATGGCAGCCATTTTCAGGTCATCGCCGTGGGTGGACTTTTTGCTGGAATGAGCCGAGTCAAAAAACAGCAGGCTGTTTATGCGCCGCTGATGGAGTACATTGCGGATAACCGTATTCATGCGCTGTCAATCAAGGCCTATACGCCGGAAGAGTGGCAACGCGACCGTAAACTGAACGGCTTCTAAATACGCTCCGTGCGAGCGGAGATAAACCGCCGGTATCAGTGTGACGAAATAGTGAATTAAGACATCGAGATACAAAGACTATGGATAAATTTCGTGTTCAGGGCCCAACCCGTTTAGCGGGGGAAGTGACCATTTCCGGTGCCAAGAATGCTGCATTGCCTATCCTGTTCGCTGCGTTGCTCGCAGAAGAACCGGTAGAAATTCAAAACGTACCGAAGCTGCGTGATATTGACACCACGATGAAGCTGTTGAGTCAGTTGGGTGCGCGCGTTGAGCGTAACGGCTCTGTCCATGTGGACGCGAGCGAGGTCAACGTGTTCTGCGCACCGTACGATCTGGTGAAAACCATGCGCGCATCGATCTGGGCTTTAGGGCCGCTGGTGGCGCGCTTTGGGCAAGGTCAGGTATCGCTACCCGGCGGCTGTGCGATTGGTGCTCGCCCGGTAGATTTACACATTTATGGCCTTGAGCAACTTGGTGCGCAGATTGTACTGGAAGAAGGCTATGTCAAAGCGACGGTTGATGGTCGCCTGAAAGGCGCACACATCGTGATGGATAAGGTGAGCGTGGGTGCCACGGTTACCATCATGAGCGCGGCGACGTTGGCGGAAGGTACGACGATTATTGAAAACGCCGCGCGTGAGCCAGAAATTGTCGATACGGCAAATTTCCTGAATACGCTGGGGGCGAAAATCAGCGGGGCAGGCAGCGATAAAATCACCATTGAAGGCGTCGCACGTTTAGGTGGCGGTGTGTACCGCGTGGTGCCTGACCGTATTGAAACCGGGACATTCCTGGTGGCGGCGGCGGTTTCTCGTGGTCAGATTATCTGCCGCAATACCCGTCCTGATACGCTGGATGCGGTATTGGCGAAATTACGTGAAGCGGGCGCAGAGATCGAAATCGGCGAAGACTGGATCAGTCTGGATATGCACGGTAAGCGCCCGAAAGCCGTGACCGTTCGTACGTCGCCGCATCCGGGGTTCCCGACCGATATGCAGGCGCAGTTCAGCCTGTTGAATCTGGTGGCGGAAGGAACGGGGGTGATTACCGAAACCATCTTTGAAAACCGCTTCATGCATGTGCCTGAGCTTATCCGTATGGGCGCGCAGGCGGAAATTGAGAGCAATACCGTCATTTGCCACGGCGTTGATAAGCTGTCTGGTGCTCAGGTGATGGCAACCGATTTACGTGCGTCAGCCAGTCTGGTATTAGCGGGTTGTATCGCAGAAGGTGTGACGACGGTAGATCGTATTTATCATATCGATCGCGGCTATGACCGCATCGAAGATAAACTGCGTGCGTTAGGCGCAAATATCGAGCGCGTTAAAGAGCACGAGTAATCGTTTCAATTGCACCGTGTTTATCAGCCGGGTGGGTTCCCACCCGGTTTCTTGTTTCCCTGTTGGTGTTTTCTCAACGCGCGTTGAATACTGCTATTGGGTGGGAAATTCCTGAATTGTCATTTGTAGCGTGAATTGCTTTTTATCACGTTCAATCGTCACGGGAATAACGGTGCCGGGGCGTATCTCCGAAACCTGCTCCATGGTTTCAATAATTGAGCGTGCGGGCTTATTGTTCACGCTAACAATGACATCTTCAATGTGTATACCGGCTTTATCCGCCGGACCGCCTGGGTCGATAGTTTGAACGAGAATACCGCTTAACCTTCCCTGCGCGCCGCTGCTATTGGTTGGGCTGCTGGTTTCTATGCTTTCAAGCTGTACGCCATTGATGCCAATATAGCCGCGAACGACACGTCCATCGCGGATGAGTTTACCCATCACCCTGGTGGCCAGCGCCACGGGGATCGCGAAGCTAATGCCTTCTGGCGTTTCGCCATTGCTGCTTTTATCAAAAGAGAGGGTATTGATACCGACCAGTTCACCGAGCGTGTTGACCAGCGCACCGCCGGAGTTCCCGTGGTTAATTGATGCATCGGTTTGCAGTAAATTTTGGCGTCCGACCTGACTTCTTTGCTGGCCATACGCGCTGAGGCTGACGCGGCCAGTGGCGCTGATGACGCCTTGAGTGACCGTTTGTCCTAGATTATACGGGTTGCCTATCGCCATCACGACATCGCCAACGTGGGGGATACGATTTGAATTTATCGGGATAACGGGCAGGTTGACGCCATCAATTTGCAGCACGGCCAGATCGGTCAGCGCATCGGAGCCGATCACCCGGGCTTCGTACAACCTACCGTCTGACAGCTCTATCTGGATCTGCTGCACGTTATTGATCACATGCTTGTTGGTTAAAATATACCCTTTTTCATTCATGATGACGCCAGATCCCAGAGGATGAATGGCGACTTCGCTGGGTTTATCCGCCTTGGCAACCCGATTATAAATGTTAACCACAGCGGGCGTCGCACGGCTGACGCCCTGATGGTAGCTTATGGGTGAACCATCCGTATTCCCGCCACTGCTTTTCAGAAACGACGTGCCAGACCCGATAAAGGGGAGCGCGACCAGAATAATACCGGCGACGAGGGCACCAAATAGTGCTGAACGTAATAACTTAGCAAGCATGGCCGTGATTTACTGTGAAAAAGGAAGGTTGGGGGAGGATATCACGAGAAGTTCGGACACCGCATGACTCGGTGTCCGATTTTTTATGGCGTGCCATCCTTGACCGCCACGCTTACGAACCGTTGCTGAAAAAAACCACAGAGAATTAACGTAACAGCAGATAAATGGTTTCTTCGCCGCGCACGATATTCAGAGCCAGCACGGAAGGTTTCGCTTCCAGCAGTTTGCGCAGTTGCGTGATGTTTTCAATACGCTCGCGGTTTACGCCGATGATGATATCGCCTTTTTGCAGACCAACCTGAGCGGCTGGGGTGTCTTTGGCGACGTTATCGATCTGCACGCCTTTGCTGCCGTCTTTCAATTGGCCATTGGTCAGAGAAGCCCCCTGCAATGATGGCGAAAGCGTTTCGGCGCTGGTTGATGCCGAGGCGCTATTATCCAGCACGACAGAAACTTCCTGCGGTTTACCATCACGCAATAGGCCGATTTTCACGGTCTTGCCCGGTGCGGTAGTGCCGACTTTTGCTCTCAACTCGGCAAAACTGCTGATCGGTTTACCATCCAGCGTCGTTAACACGTCGCCTGCCTTGATACCGGCTTTGGCTGCGGCAGATTTCGGTAAGACTTCGCTGACGAAAGCACCGCGCTGTGCATCGACATTGAAGGCTTTCGCCATCTCAGACGTCATTTCGCTACCTTTAATACCCAGCAGCCCACGTTTCACTTCGCCAAATTCAACCAACTGCTGCGCCAGATTCTGCGCCATATTGCTGGGGATCGCGAAGCCGATGCCGATATTTCCGCCACCCGGTGCCAGTATTGCGGTGTTGATGCCGATCAACTCACCGTTGAGGTTAACCAATGCCCCGCCGGAATTACCGCGGTTGATGGACGCATCGGTCTGGATGAAGTTTTCCAGCCCTTCCAGATTCAGGCCGCTACGCCCCAGCGCGGAGATAATGCCAGACGTCGCTGTTTGGCCGAGGCCGAACGGGTTACCCACCGCAACGGCGAAATCACCGACGCGGAGTTGATCGGAATCTGCCAGTTTCACAGCGACCAGATTTTTGGCGTCATTTAGCTGTAACAGGGCGATATCGGTCTGCTCGTCACGACCAATCAGCTTTGCCTCATACTCACGCCCATCATTGAGCTGGACGCGGATTTTATCGGCGTTGTTGATGACGTGATTGTTGGTAAGCACATAACCTTTCGCTGCATCAATAATGACGCCGGAACCCAGACCTTCAAACGGACGAGAATTTTGTTTGTCCGTTGGGAAGTTCGGGCCAAAGAAGAACTTGAACTCTTCCGGTACGCGCTGGCGCTGTACCTGTGTCCCTTCAACATGCACGCTGACGACGGCTGGTAAGACTTTTTCCAGCATCGGGGCCAGGCTTGGCGTTTGTTGCCCTTGTACCACGGCAGGCAGCGCAGCATTCGCTGCGGGAAGCGTAGACAGGGTCAAACCAATACTCATTGCCAGTGCACTAAATAATAATGATGTTTTTTTCATTGTTATTAACTCTCTCACGGCCTGCGGATGAATAAAACGATGATATATAAACTTAAAGACACGGTGAAGAGTCAGACTGGCGATCAGTGTGTAAAGTTCACTACTGTTTCGTCAACAGAGTGTAACTATCGCTTTTATACAGTGAGTTATCGGGCGACGACAGCCTGTGACGCGCGTCTTAATGAACAAACGCTTTAAGCCTTTAAGCGTAGAACAAGAGAAAGGAAAACGTGAGGCGGGGAAACCTCACGTATAAGGGGCGCGCGAATTATTTGCGAATCGGGCGTTCGGCGCGTAGCAAGCCTGATGCACCATCGGAATAATCGCGTGGCGGCATGTTCACCGGCGCCTGATCGTTATCCGCTTCTGACTCGGTCAGACGATATTTAAACGGATTATCCTGGCCCGGAACGTGGGGTAGCAGGCTACTGGAGCTTTTCGCCATGTGCTGATAAAGCTGACGATAATCATCCGCCATGTTATCCAACAACTCCGCACTGCGGGCGAAGTGACCGACCAATTCCTGACGATAATCTTCCAGTTCGGCTTTGCTTTTCTCCAACTCATTTTGCAATACCTGCTGTTGCCGCAGCTTACGGTTACCAAAGCGCATGGCGACAGCACCAATAATAATACCGACAACTAAACCTATCAGCGCATACTCCCAAGTCATAATCGCTCCTATTTTGACGTCGTTGTCCCGTAGGGTTTTTCACTTAATAATAGTCACTATAACCGTTAACCTTGCCTGAGTGGAATCCTGATGCTCAATGACGGAAAGGAATGTTGACTCATAGCAGACATCAAGGTTGTTAACTGCGACGATTACGGCTTAAATCGACGACAACACACAGCAAAACACGACTAACTTTTTTCTCAGGGATTGTGATGGCGACTCCACAAACAACACAGCAGCAAACAACCCCCTTGGCGCTTTATCAGCAGGCGCTTGACGCCGGTGAATATCAACCGGACGAGGTGCAGCGGCAAACCGTTGTACGTTTGGAAGCGATACATCAGGCGCTCTGCCAGCGCGCGACTGATGGTGAGGCGAATGCTTCCGGCCGCGTGGGAAAATGGCGTAGTTGGCTGGGACGGCGTGATAAGCGCGAACCCGTACCTGTTCAAGGGCTGTATATGTGGGGCGGCGTCGGGCGCGGTAAAACCTGGCTGATGGATATGTTCTTCCACAGTTTGCCCGCTGAACGTAAGATGCGCCTGCATTTTCATCGTTTTATGCTGCGTGTGCATGAAGAACTGAACCAGTTTCAGGGGCAGGAAAATCCGCTGGAAAAAGTGGCAGACGGTTTCAAAGCCGAAACCGATGTGCTGTGCTTCGATGAGTTTTTCGTCTCTGATATTACCGATGCGATGCTGCTAGCTGAGTTGCTGCGCGCGCTGTTTGCCCGTGGCATTGCCCTGGTGGCCACGTCGAATATTCCACCGGACGATCTCTATCGCAATGGATTACAGCGCGCACGTTTTCTCCCGGCGATTGCGCTGATTAAACAGCATTGTGAAGTGCGTAATGTGGACGCGGGGATCGATTATCGTCTGCGCACGCTGACACAGGCACACCTTTATCTCTCTCCGCTGAATGACGAGACGGAAGCCGCGATGCAGCAGATGTTCACGCGTCTGACCGGGAAGCCATGGCAGACGCCGGGGCCAGTGCTTGAGGTTAATCATCGCCCGTTAACGACGTTCGGCGTGAGTGACGGCGTACTGGCGATTGATTTCCACACGCTGTGTGCCGAAGCGCGTAGCCCGAATGATTACATCGCGCTGTCGCGTGTATATCACACGATGCTGCTGCACAACGTGACGGTGATGGAAACGAAGGAAGAGAACACAGCCCGGCGTTTTCTGGCGCTGGTGGATGAGTGCTACGAGCGCCGCATCAAATTGATTATTTCTGCGCAGACATCCATGTTTGAGATTTATCAGGGAGAGCACCTGAAATTTGAATATCAACGCTGCCTATCCCGTTTGCAGGAAATGCAGAGCGAAGAATACTTACGCCAGCCGCATTTGGCATAACGCAGGTCGCGGTTTTTTAGTGATTGGCGTGTGAAAAAAGGTCGATCTTTGGGAATGACTTCTCTATAATCCTGCGACCCCACGTTACAACAAAGTTTTTTTCCCAAAAACTTTATAGTGCCGGCAATGGCTATTCGAAGGGGTAGGTTTGCTGGACTTGATGGTCGTGTGAGCCTCAACTGTTTTCGAGCGTTTGGGTGTTCACCAACGTGTAACTAATTATTGGGTAAGCTTTTAATGAAAACTTTTACAGCTAAACCAGAGACCGTAAAACGCGACTGGTACGTTGTTGATGCGAACGGTAAAACTTTAGGCCGTCTCGCTACTGAACTGGCTCGTCGTCTGCGCGGCAAGCATAAAGCGGAATACACCCCGCACGTTGATACGGGTGATTACATCATCGTTCTGAACGCTGACAAAGTTGCTGTTACTGGCAACAAGCGTAACGACAAGATTTATTATCACCACACCGGCCACATCGGTGGTATCAAACAAGCGACCTTTGAAGAGATGATTGCCCGCCGTCCTGAGCGTGTGATTGAAATCGCGGTTAAAGGCATGCTGCCGAAGGGCCCGTTGGGTCGTGCTATGTTCCGTAAACTGAAAGTTTACGCGGGCACCGAGCACAATCACGCGGCACAGCAACCGCAAGTTCTGGACATTTAATCGGGATTATAGGCAATGGCTGAAAATCAATACTACGGCACTGGTCGCCGCAAAAGCTCCGCCGCTCGCGTGTTCATCAAACCGGGCAACGGTAACATCGTTATCAACCAGCGTAGTCTGGAACAGTACTTCGGTCGCGAAACTGCCCGCATGGTAGTTCGTCAGCCGCTGGAACTGGTCGACATGGTTGAGAAACTGGATCTGTACATCACCGTTAAAGGTGGTGGTATCTCTGGTCAGGCTGGTGCGATCCGTCACGGTATCACCCGCGCTCTGATGGAGTATGATGAGTCTCTGCGTAGCGAACTGCGTAAAGCAGGCTTCGTTACTCGCGATGCTCGTCAGGTTGAACGTAAGAAAGTCGGCCTGCGTAAAGCACGTCGTCGTCCTCAGTTCTCCAAGCGTTAATTTCTGGCTGCTTTGCAGCGAAATCAATGCGAAAAACCCGGTGCTGGTCACCGGGTTTTTTATATCTGAAAATAAATTTCCTCGAAATATACGCTTTACTTTCCGTATGTTAGCGATGAAATTGCGCTTATATCCCCACAAAACGAACAAAATCTGATAAACTATTCGCCGATTTTATGCCTGTGTGCCAGCGATGACGTCGCTGTTTAAAACGCCGTATTTTGTCCGATGACGCTTACACACATTGGCGAGCAGAATTTCGAATAGCGGTTTGCAGAGTATTGACTGCGCGGTTATTCGCCATATTTTCTCAATAAACTTGGAGGTTTTCATGGCTGTCGCTGCCAACAAACGTTCGGTAATGACGCTGTTTTCTGGTCCGTCCGACATTTTTAGCCATCAGGTCCGTATTGTATTGGCGGAAAAGGGTGTGAGTGTCGAGATTGAACAGGTGGACATGGATAATTTGCCTCAGGATCTTATTGACCTCAATCCTTATGGTTCTGTACCGACGCTGGTCGATCGCGAACTCACGCTCTATGAATCACGTATTATCATGGAGTATCTGGATGAACGTTTTCCTCACCCGCCGTTAATGCCCGTCTATCCGGTTGCGCGCGGTAACAGCCGCCTGATGATGCACCGCATTGAAAGCGACTGGTACTCTTTGCTGAAGAAAATTACGCATGGTAGCGCTCAGGAAGCGGATGCGGCTCGTAAGCAACTGCGTGAAGAACTGCTGGCGATTGCCCCAGTGTTCAATGAAGCGCCTTATTTCATGAGCGAAGAGTTCAGCCTGGTGGATTGCTATCTGGCTCCGCTGCTGTGGCGTCTGCCGCAGTTAGGTATTGAACTGAGTGGTTCGGGCGCGAAAGAGCTGAAAGGCTACATGACTCGCGTCTTTGAGCGTGATGCGTTCCTGGCTTCCCTGACGGAAGTGGAACGTGAAATGCGTTTGCAAACCCGAGGTTAACTTGTATGGCGTTGTCTCAACTGTCTCCGCGTCGTCCGTATTTATTGCGGGCTTTTTATGATTGGTTGCTGGATAACCAATTAACGCCTCATCTGGTGGTTGATGTGACCCTGCCGGATGTTATGGTGCCGATGGAGTTTGCCCGTGACGGCCAGATTGTGCTGAATATTGCACCGCGCGCTGTCGGTGGCCTTGAGTTAGCTGATGACAGCGTTCGTTTCAATGCCCGTTTTGGCGGTGTTCCGCGTCAGGTTTATGTGCCGATGGCGGCCGTATTGGCGATTTATGCGCGTGAGAACGGGGCTGGAACGATGTTTGAGCCTGAACCGGCTTACGAATCCGCTGGTGAGTTTGACGATGTTCAGGACGGCGCGCCCTCTTCAGGAACGGTGATGTCGATTGTCGATACGCCGTCTGATTCCGGGGCACCTGACGATGGTTCAGGTTCTGATGACGAACCCCCACAGCCGCCTAAAGGTGGCAGGCCGTCGCTACGGGTTGTGAAGTAATTTTTCCTCTAGGGCACCTCTGCGGTGCCCTTTTTACTGGCGTGCCGCGCTAGTGCAAAAAGAAAAGGGCAGCTAGCGCTGCCCTTCAGTGAAGTCGTACGTTGTTACACTTCCAGATAATTCATGATACCGTCAGCGGCTTTACGACCTTCTGCGATGGCCGTCACCACCAGATCGGAACCGCGTACTGCATCGCCACCCGCAAAAATTTTCGGGTTGCTGGTCTGGAACGCGTTATCACAACTTTCTGGTGCGACAATGCGCCCTTGATCGTCCAGTTTGACGTCATGTTCTGCCAGCCACGCCATTTTATGTGGACGGAAGCCGAACGCCATGATGACTGCATCGGCTTCCAGTACGTGTTCAGAACCCTCGACGATTTCAGGACGACGACGCCCGTTGGCATCCGGTGCACCCAGCGCAGTACGCGCCATTTTTACGCCGCAGACTTTGCCAGCACCGTTGATCTCGACGCTTAACGGTTGCAGGTTGAATTTGAAATCAACGCCTTCTTCACGCGCGTTTTTCACTTCGCGCTTGGAGCCTGGCATGTTTTCCTCATCACGACGGTAGGCACAGGTAACGTGTGTCGCACCCTGACGAATAGAAGTACGCACGCAGTCCATCGCCGTATCACCACCGCCCAGCACGACAACGCGTTTACCTTGCATGTTGACGTAAGGCTCATCTGCTGCGGCTTCAAAGCCCATCAGTTGCTTGGTATTGGCGATCAGGAATGGCAGCGCATCGTAAACGCCCTGAGCGTCTTCATTGTCCAATCCGCCACGCATCGACTGATAGGTGCCGACACCGAGGAAGACGGCATCGTATTCGTCCAACAGTGCTTTCATCTGTACGTCTTTGCCGACTTCGGTATTCAGCCGGAACTCGATCCCCATCTCGGTGAAAATCTCACGACGTTTCACCATCACCTCTTTTTCCAGTTTGAAAGAGGGGATACCGAAGGTCAGTAGGCCGCCGATTTCAGGATGACGATCGAAAACCACAGCCTGCACGCCACTTCGTGCCAGCACATCGGCACAGGCCAATCCCGCTGGACCCGCACCAATGATCGCGACACGTTTACCGGTCGGTTTGACGTTGGCAACGCTTGGCTTCCAGCCCATCTCTATCGCTTTATCATTGATATAGCGCTCGATGTTGCCGATGGTGACCGCACCGAATTCTGCATTCAGCGTACAAGAGCCTTCACACAGGCGATCTTGTGGGCAAACGCGCCCACAGACTTCCGGCAGGCTGTTGGTTTGGTGCGATAACTCAGCCGCTTCGATAATACGGCCTTCATTCGCCAGCTTCAGCCAGTTCGGGATGTAGTTATGTACCGGACATTTCCACTCACAGTAAGGGTTGCCGCACGCCAGGCAGCGGTCTGCCTGTGCTTTGGACTGGCTTTCTGAGAACGGTTCGTAGATCTCAACAAATTCAATTTTACGAATCTTCAGCGGCTTCTTGGGCGGATCAACGCGCTGTAAGTCGATAAACTGGTAAACATTCTGACTCATGATGACCTCTTACTGCGCCTGAACCCGCAGCTCGGCTGCGGAACGACTACGGTGACCCAACAATGCCTTCACATCACTTGACTTCGGTTTCACCAGAGCAAACTTCGGTGCCCAGGTCGGCCAGTTAGCGAGGATCTCTTCTCCGCGGTGTGAACCGGTATTCTGTACGTGCTCGGTGATCAGGCCACGCAGATGCTCTTCATGAATAGCCAACTCTTCCACATCCAATACTTCGACCAGTTCCGGGTTAACGCGTTTACGGAATTCACCGTCTTCATCCAGCACGTAGGCGAACCCACCGGTCATCCCTGCGCCAAAGTTGACGCCAGTACGACCCAGCACGCAGACGATGCCGCCCGTCATGTATTCACAGCCGTTATCGCCGATGCCTTCTACCACGGTGATACAGCCGGAGTTACGTACGGCGAAACGCTCACCAGCACGACCTGCGGCAAACAGCTTACCGCCGGTGGCACCGTACAGGCAGGTGTTACCGATGATGCTGGCTTCATGACTGCGGAAGGCAGAACCTACAGGAGGACGCACGGAGATGCTGCCGCCTGCCATACCTTTGCCCACGTAGTCGTTGGCATCGCCGGTTAATTTCAGTTCCACGCCGCCAGCGTTCCAGACACCAAAGCTCTGCCCAGCAGTACCGGAGAAGTAAGCTTTGATCGGATCGCCAGCCAGTCCTTGATCGCCATGTTTCTCGGCAATCGCACCGGACAGTGTCGCGCCGACGGAGCGATCGGTGTTACGGATATCGAAGTAGAGCGCCTTACCCTGCTTCGCATCGATATGCGGTTGGGCCTGCGCCAGCAGTTCTTTGTTCAGTAAACCTTTATCGAACGACAGATTGCTTTCAGTACAGTACAGCGCTTTACCCGGCTTAGGCTGTGCGGCGTGGAGTAACGGAGACAGATCCAGTTTGTTCTGTTTCGCACTGAAACCGTCCAGCTCAACCAGCAGGTCGGTACGGCCAATCAGATCCACCAGACGGCTGACGCCCAGTTCTGCCATCAGCACGCGGGTTTCGTGTGCGATGAACTGGAAGTAGTTGGTTACACGCTCAGGCAGGCCGTGGTAGTGATCGCGACGCAGTTTTTCATCTTGCGTTGCAACGCCTGTTGCACAGTTATTCAGGTGACAGATACGCAGGTATTTACAGCCCAGCGCCACCATGGGACCGGTGCCGAAACCGAAACTTTCCGCGCCCAGAATCGCCGCTTTAACGATATCCAGACCGGTTTTCAGGCCACCGTCCACCTGAAGGCGGATTTTGTGGCGCAGACCGTTAGATACCAACGCCTGCTGTGTTTCAACCAGACCTAGCTCCCACGGACAACCCGCGTATTTCACGGAGGAGAGTGGACTGGCACCTGTACCACCGTCGTAACCGGCGATGGTGATCAAATCGGCATACGCCTTGGCAACGCCTGTGGCGATAGTGCCAACGCCTGGCTCGGACACCAGTTTTACCGAAATCATCGCTTTCGGGTTAACTTGCTTCAGATCGAAAATCAACTGCGCCAGATCTTCGATAGAGTAAATGTCGTGGTGCGGCGGTGGCGAAATCAGCGTCACGCCCGGCACGGAATAGCGCAGACGGGCAATATACGGTGTGACCTTATCACCCGGTAACTGGCCGCCTTCGCCCGGCTTCGCACCCTGTGCCACTTTAATCTGAATCACATCGGCGTTGACCAGATACGCTGGCGTCACACCAAAGCGACCAGAAGCAACCTGCTTGATACGGGAGACTTTATTCGTGCCGTAACGCGCCGGATCTTCACCGCCTTCACCGGAGTTGGAGAAGCCGCCCAGTCCATTCATCGCTTCAGCCAGTGATTCATGGGCTTCAGGGCTGAGCGCGCCGATGGACATCGCTGCGGTATCGAAACGTTTAAACATTTCAGATGCCGGTTCAACGTCGTCGAGAGCAATAGCCGCGCCTTCTTGCGGTTTCAGCGCCAGCAGGTCGCGTAATGTGGCCGCCGGACGCTCGTTAACCAGTTTGGCGTATTGCTCGTAATCGCTGTATTCCCCGGTTTTCACCGCGGTTTGCAGCGTGGTGACGACATCCGGGTTGTAGGCATGGTATTCGCCGCCGTGAACAAATTTCAGCAGGCCGCCCTGTTCCAACGTTTTGCGCTTCAGCCAGGCGCGTTTGGACAGATTCAGCAGATCCTGTTCGAAGTCGCCGTAGTTTGCCCCGCCGATACGGCTGACAACACCCAGGAAGCACTGCGTCGACACATCTTTGTGTAAACCCACCGCTTCAAACAGCTTAGAGCAGCGATAAGACGCGATCGTCGAGATGCCCATTTTGGACATAATCTTGTACAGACCTTTATTGATGCCGTTACGGTAGTTCAGCATCACGACACGATAAGGTTTGTCGATGGTGTGGTTATCCACCATCCGCGCCAGCGTTTCGTAGGCGAGGTAAGGGTAGATAGCCGTCGCGCCAAAGCCTAACAGCACGGCAAAGTGGTGCGGGTCGCGTGCGCTGGCGGTTTCGACAATGATGTTGGCATCACAGCGCAGGCTCTTTTCCACCAGACGGCGCTGCACGGCACCCACGGCCATTGGCGCAGGGACAGGCAGGCGTGATTCGCTAATACCGCGGTCGGAGAGTACCAGCAGAACGGCACCGTCTCTGACGTTGCTTTCTGCTTCGTCACACAATTTTTCGATCGTCTGTTGCAGCGATTGCTGCGACGGATCAAACGTCAGATCCAGCGTAATGGCACGGTAGTGCAGTTCGTCCTGCGAGGTTAGCTGGGTGAAGTCGGAATAAAGCAGAATCGGTGACTTAAAGCTCAAACGGTGAGCCTGGCCTTCCGCTTCACAAAAGACATTCATCTCACGACCAATACTGGTCGCCAGCGACATCACATGTGCTTCGCGCAGTGGGTCGATCGGTGGGTTGGTCACCTGCGCGAACTGCTGACGGAAGTAGTCATAAATGATGCGTGGACGGCTGGACAGCACGGCAAATGGCGTGTCATCGCCCATAGAACCAGTGGCTTCCTGACCGTTCTCGCCTAGCACGCGGATGACCTGATCCAGCTCTTCGCTGCTGTATCCGTACTGTTTCTGGAAGGTTTCCAGCAGCTCATCGTCGAATTCACGGCTGCCGACCTGATCGTCTGGCAATTCTTCAAACGGCACCAGACGCTTAACGTTTTTCTCCATCCACTCTTTGTAAGGATGGCGGCTTTTCAGATCGTTATCGGTTTCGGTAGAGTGCAGGATACGACCGCTGCGGGTGTCGATCACCATCAGTTCGCCGGGGCCTACGCGGCCTTTCTCAACGACTTCATCCGGCTGATAATCCCAGATTCCGACTTCAGAGGCGCAGGTGATCAGCTTGTCTTTCGTGATGACATAACGCGCAGGACGCAGACCGTTACGATCCAGGTTACAGGCAGCATAACGCCCATCGGACATCACGATACCGGCTGGGCCATCCCACGGTTCCATGTGCATGGAGTTAAAGTCGAAGAACGAACGCAGTTCAGGATCCATATCCGGGTTGTTCTGCCAGGCTGGCGGCACCAGCAGGCGCATCGCGCGGATGATATCCATGCCGCCGCTCAGGAACAGTTCCAGCATGTTATCCAGCGAGCTGGAGTCGGAGCCGGTTTCATTGACGAACGGTGCGGCATCCTGCAAATCCGGGATCAGCGGGGTTTTGAATTTATAAGCACGCGCGCGTGCCCATTGGCGGTTACCGGCGATGGTGTTGATCTCACCGTTGTGCGCCAGATAGCGGAATGGTTGCGCTAACGGCCAGCGTGGCACTGTGTTGGTAGAGAAACGCTGGTGGAACAGACAGATCGAAGATTCCAGACGCAGATCGGCCAGATCGAGGTAGAAGCGCGGCAGATCCGCCGGCATACACAGACCTTTATAGATCGTGACCAGGTTGGAGAAGCTACAGACGTAGAACTCTTTGTCTTCAATACGCTTTTCGATACGGCGACGCGCCATAAACAGGCGACGTTCCATATCACGCTGACGCCAGCCTGCCGGGGCGTTAACGAAAATTTGCTCAATACGCGGCATGGACGACAGCGCAATTTCACCCAGCACATCCGGGTTGGTTGGCACTTCACGCCAGCCCAGTACGGACAGCGTTTCGTTCTGCAACTCTTCTTCTACAATCCGACGGGTGGCGCGAGCCAGATCTTCGTCCTGATTGAGAAACATCATGCCAACGGCGTAGTTTTTGGCTAAACGCCAGCCGTGCTCTTCCGCCACCAGACGAAAGAAACGATCGGGCTTCTGAAGTAATAAACCGCAGCCGTCGCCAGTCTTGCCGTCAGCAAGGATTGCGCCACGGTGCTGCATACGTGCGAGCGCGTGGATCGCGGTACGCACTACTTTGTGGCTCGGCTCACCTTCTATATGGGCGATTAATCCGAAACCACAGTTATCTCTCTCTTGGGATGCATCGTACAACATATTAGTGAACCTCCCCAGGCTCTGTGTGACTCTCACAACCTACTGCGAGAAAGCACCGTGGCGTCGAGCGGGTAGTATTACGCTCTCTTCTTCGGCCTCTCGTGACGGTCTCACAAGTGGTAAATGACTTGTTTTTAGAGGGAGTCTTCATTTACTGCATAAATATGACGAGTCGTGGACCCGTCAGGAAAGCTTCCAGCGGACTCCCAAATTAGCGAGAAAGCCTGTTCAGGTCAAATACCAGTGTAAAATGTGCTGATAAGCGATAATTTTTAATTATACCTATGAAAGATAATGATTTTTTTAGAAAAACCCTCTCGGTAAATGAGTATAGGGTTCAATTGAAATGTGAGCTGTATCACTATACAACAGCATGATAACCCTTATCCGTGCTATGTTATCTCTATGTTGCAGTATATTATGCTGCATGTAGCTACTTTTAGATTTAATGAAACTATTTTTAAGAATTGCTTCATCTTTTCATTAAACGAGCGTGCGGAATAAGAAAAATTAATCAGCGCTGAGGTGAGTTTATTTTCACTAAAAGCGAATAAACATGCATTCCATTGGGATGTGTGTGATTGATCGCGGTCATCGCGAAGGGGGCAAGAGAAAGGTAGTCTGCTGCTCCTCAAGGGAGCGGGTTAGAATATGCAATTGCAAAAATTAATCAATATGTTTGGTGGAAATCTTCAACGCCGCTATGGCGAGAAGGTTCACAAATTGACGCTGCACGGCGGGTTTAATTGCCCAAACCGTGACGGGAGGCTGGGGCGAGGCGGTTGCACGTTTTGCAATGTCGCCTCATTTGCTGATGAGCAGATGCAGCAACGCAGCATTGCGCAGCAGTTGGAAACGCAAGCGGGAAAGGTAAACCGCGCTAAACGCTATCTGGCGTATTTTCAGGCGTATACCAGTACCTATGCCGAGGTTCAGGTGCTGGAAAGCCTGTATCAGCAAGCGCTGAAACAGGCCGAAATGGTGGGGCTTTGCGTGGGCACGCGCCCTGACTGTGTTCCTGATGCGGTGCTGGATTTGTTGTCCCGCTATCATGAACAGGGCTACGAGGTGTGGCTGGAATTGGGATTGCAAAGCGCGTGCGATAAAACGCTGCATCGAATTAATCGAGGACATGACTTCGCCTGCTATCAGGAAACGACCCGCCGCGCACGCGAGCGCGGTCTGAAGGTGTGTAGCCATCTGATTGTCGGATTACCGGGAGAAGACGCCCTGCGCTGTTTATCGACGCTGGAGCAGGTTGTCGCAACCGGGGTGGAAGGGATTAAGCTCCATCCCCTCCATATCGTGGAGGGCAGCACGATGGCGAAGGCCTGGCGAGCCGGAAGGCTACCGGAACTGGCGTTGGATCGCTACGTGGAGACGGCGGGAGAAATGATTCGCCATACGCCGCCGGATGTGATCTATCACCGCATTTCCGCCAGCGCTCGCCGCCCAACCCTGCTGGCTCCGCTCTGGTGCGAAAACCGCTGGACGGGCATGGTCGAGCTGGATCGCTATCTGCAAACGCATGGCGTACAGGGTTCCGCGCTGGGTACACCTTACCGTTATGATGGGGTTTGAGGTGACGATATGCTGGCGCGAGAGGTCAATATTTTGTGCCGTGAATCTGTGCGGCAGCACCGTATAAGCCGTCGTTTTACGTTATGATGCGCGGGTGGGTGACTAAGGGAAATCGCTATGAAGCAAATTCGTCTGTTAGCTCAGTACTATGTTGATTTGATGGTAAAACTGGGGCTTGTCCGTTTTTCACTGTTGCTGGCCTCAATATTGGTGCTGCTGGCGATGGTAGTGCAAATGGCGGTTACCTTGTTACTCAGCGGAGAAGTCGAAAAAATCGACGTCGTGCGCTCTATTTTCTTCGGGCTGCTGATCACGCCCTGGGCCGTGTATTTCCTCTCTGTGGTGGTGGAACAGCTTGAAGAATCGCGCCAGCGGCTGTCGAAGCTGGTCGCGAAACTGGAAGAGATGCGCCACCGGGATCTGGAACTGAACACACAGCTTCAGGAGAACATTGCACAGCTCAATCAGGAAATTACCGACCGAATCAAAGCGGAAGACGCCCGCGCGCTGGTGATGAGCCGACTCAAAGAAGAGATGTCCCGCCGTGAACAGGCGCAGATTGAGCTGGAGCAACAGTCGGCGTTGCTGCGTTCGTTCCTCGATGCTTCACCGGATCTGGTTTACTACCGTAACGAAGAGAAAGAGTTCTCCGGCTGTAACCGCGCGATGGAACTGCTGGTGGGCAAAAGCCAGAAACAGCTCGTTGGCCTGACACCACAAGATGTTTATTCCCCCGATATTGCAGAAAAAGTGATGGAGACGGACGAAAAAGTATTCCGCCACAACGTTTCTCTGACCTATGAACAATGGCTGGTTTATCCCGATGGGCGTAAAGCCTGTTTTGAATTGCGCAAGGTGCCATTTTATGACCGGATGGGTAAACGTCACGGACTGATGGGATTTGGGCGCGATATAACGGAACGTAAGCGTTACCAGGACGCGTTAGAGAACGCCAGTCGGGAAAAGACCACTTTTATCTCCACAATCAGCCACGAGCTTCGTACGCCGCTTAATGGCATTGTCGGGTTAAGTCGAATTCTGTTGGATACGCAACTTGACCCAGAACAGCAAAAATACCTGAAAACCATCCACGTCAGCGCGATTACGCTGGGCAATATCTTTAACGACGTGATCGAGATGGACAAACAGGAGCGTCGCAAGGTGCAGTTGGATAATCAGCCAATCGATTTCACCGGTTTTCTGGTGGATCTGGAGAACCTGGGGGGCTTGCTGGCGGAGCCAAAGGGGCTGAAGCTGATTATGGACCAGCACCTGCCTTTGCCGCAGAAAGTCATGACGGACGGTACGCGCCTGCGACAGATTCTGTGGAACCTGCTTAGTAATGCGGTGAAATTTACGCCGAAGGGCGAGCAGGGTAAAAAGGGCGAAATTGTGGTGCGCGTCTGGCATGAAAAAGGCGATCGTCTGCGTTTTGAGGTGGAGGATTCCGGGATGGGTATTCCGGCAGACGAGTTGGAAAAAATCTTCGCCATGTATTATCAGGTCAAAGACCAGAACGGCGGGAAGCCCGCAACAGGCACGGGAATCGGTCTGGCGGTGTCGAAACGCCTGGCGCAGAATATGGGGGGGGATATCCAGGTTTCCAGCACGCAAGGCAAAGGTTCCTGCTTTACGCTGACGGTCACGGCGCCGAGCGTTGATGAAGTAGGCAGCGATCGGGAAGACGATGATGATTTGCCACTACCCGCGCTGCACGTTTTGCTGGTGGAAGATATCGAATTGAACGTGGTGGTGGCGCGTTCGGTGCTGGAAAAATTGGGTAATAGCGTGGAGGTCGCGATGACCGGACAAGAAGCGCTGGATATGTTCGATCCCGATGAATTCGATCTGGTGCTGCTTGATATCCAACTGCCGGATATGACCGGGCTGGACGTGGCGCGCCAGCTACGTTCCCGCTATGGCAAACGTAGCATGCCGCCGCTGGTGGCGCTGACGGCGAACGTCCTGAAAGATAAACGTGAATATCTGGATGCGGGTATGGATGACGTGCTGAGCAAACCGCTGTCGGTGCCTGCGCTGACGGCCGTTATCAAACAATACTGGGACACTCACACGGTGTGGACAGAAGAAGCGGTGGCTGAGGAGAGTGATGACATGGCGCAAGCAGAAGAAGATCTGTTGGATATTCCGATGCTGGAGCAGTATCTGGATTTGGTCGGGCCGAAATTGATTCACCAGAGTCTGGAGATGTTTGAACAGATGATGCCGGGCTATCTGGCGATCCTGGATTCCAACATGACGGCGCGTGACCAAAAAGGCATCACGGAAGAAGGGCACAAAATCAAAGGTGCGGCGGGTTCCGTTGGGCTACGGCATCTGCAACAGGTCGCTCAACAGATTCAGACCTCATCGCTACCGGCATGGTGGGATAACGTGCAGGAATGGGTCGATGAGCTTAAGCACGACTGGCGTCATGACGTTCAGGTACTGCGTGATTGGGTAGCAAAAGCAGAAAAAGAATCCTGATTCGGTCTGTAGCGGCCATAGGGACGTGGCGAGCAACACGGCTAGAAATTTTTTTCGTCTTACGCGATATCATGCCAAAAGGCGTCAGATTGAATGGGATTGACGAGTGAATCAGGACAAGGAATGCAGGGGGTTACACGTTTTCATACGGTAGAAAAAAATGACCCCGACCGAAGCCGGGGTGCGCGAATTATGCGCCAACACCAGGGAAAACATGCACCTGCATTTAGATCTCAGGTTTGTAAACTCGCAAGTGCGGATATTCGTGTCTTAACTATGTACTTAACTACGACAACTTACAACAGCGACTCAATACTCAAACTTAACTACTGTATAGCTTCATCAAGCAACAAAATAGCAAATGTAGAAATCTTTGTTACAAGAATCATTAAAATGTGTGATGTAGAGTAGTGTTTGTCAATTAAAAAATCAATTAGTTGATGTAATGAAATGAAGGAAAATATGATGAAACGAGTCGGCATTGTCCTCAGTGGTTGTGGTGTTTATGATGGTTCCGAGATTCATGAAGCCGTGTTGACGTTACTTGCGCTGGATCGCGCAGGCGCGCAAGCGGTTTGCTTTGCGCCAGATAAGCCGCAATTACAGGTGGTTAATCACCTGACGGGTGACGTAACTGGTGAGAATCGCAACGTTTTAACAGAATCAGCACGGATCGCCAGAGGAAAAATCCAGCCGCTTTCTACCGCGAATGCACAAGAGTTAGATGCGCTGATTGTGCCAGGTGGTTTTGGCGCGGCGAAAAATTTAAGTGACTTTGCGACGCAGGGAACGGCGTGCCAGATTGATGAAACACTGAAATTGCTCACACAGGAAATTTATAAGCAAAATAAACCAATTGGTTTTATTTGCATCTCCCCCGCGCTGTTGCCCACGATACTGGGTGAACCTATACGTGTAACCATTGGTAATGATATCGACACCGCTGAGGCTATCGAAGAGATGGGCGGGATTCACGTTGTGTGTCCAGTCGATGATATCGTGGTCGATGTGGAACATAAAATCGTGACGACACCAGCCTACATGCTGGCTAACTCCATCAGCGAAGCGGCAAAAGGCATTGATAAGCTCGTTGCTCGCGTATTGGATCTTACTGAATGAGGTCGAGCCGAGGGCGTAGAGGCTTACTGACGTGGCTGAAGCGCCTGATTGCTCGCAGTGTGTTGGTGGTCATCGGTGCGTGGCTGGCTGGTATCCTGCTATTTTCCTTCCTGCCTGTTCCCTTCTCAGCGGTGATGGTCGACAGGCAGCTCAGCGCCTGGCTGACAGGCGAATTCTCCTATGTTGCTCATTCGGACTGGGTGGCGATGGAGGATATCGCACCGGAAATGGCGCTGGCGGTGATAGCGGCGGAAGACCAAAAATTTCCTCAGCATTGGGGTTTCGATCTGGATGCGATTGGTCAGGCCTTGAAGCACAACGAGCGCAATACGCAGCGGATCCGCGGTGCCTCTACGCTCTCACAGCAGATGGTAAAGAACCTGTTCCTGTGGGACGGGCGTAGCTGGGTACGTAAAGGGCTTGAGGCGGGTATTACCACCGGAGTCGAGCTGGTCTGGACCAAACGGCGGATTCTTACCGTGTATCTAAATATCGCTGAATTTGGCCCCGGTATATTTGGCGTGGAAGCGGCCGCCAGACGTTACTTCAATAAATCGGCTGGCAGGTTGACGGCGAGCGAATCCGCCTTGCTGGCGGCGGTCTTGCCGAACCCCATTCGCTTTCATGCGAATGCACCCTCCGGCTATGTTATTCAGCGTCAGCAGTGGATTTTGCGCCAGATGCGGCAGATGGGCGGCGACGCATTTTTGCGAGATAACGATCTGTTGTGAGATAACAATCTGAATTAATAGGTTTTGTTCGTTAGTATACCGAGAAATTTTGCGTTAACGGTCGTGTTTTCAACATCAGGAGAAAGTATGCGGTTACGTTATTGGTCTGCTTTACTGGTTGTATTGTACTGTGTAGCTTCTGCGGTCCGTGCGGATACGGAGCTTAAAACGTCATCCCCTGATAATCCCTACGCCTTCTTACACCAGCCCGCGCTATCCGCAGTAAAACAGCAATTACAGCAAAGAACGGAAAAGCCGCAGACGCGCATGGCGTACGATCAACTGATTTCGCAAGCCGATCGCGCACTGAAAATTGATAACCCCTGCGTGACAGAAAAGAAATCCACGCCACCTAGCGGTTCAAAGCATGATTATTTGAGCCTCAGCGCCTATTGGTGGCCCGATCCCGATAAAGCTGATGGTTTGCCCTGGATTCGTCGCGATGGGCAGGTAAACCCTGCCAGCAAGGATGAGGAGACTGATGGGGTCAGGCTGGCAACATTCACCGCTCAAACGCAGGCGTTGACGCTGGCATGGTATTTCTCTGGTAAACAGGCTTATGCCGATAAAGCCATATCGATGATCCGTACCTGGTTTATCGACCCCGCGACGCGGATGAACCCTAATCTCGACTTTGCGCAAGGCGTGCCGGGCATCGCATCGGGCAGGGGCGCGGGCGTGCTGGATGGACGTTATTTCTCCACCCGTATTGTCGATTCGCTGATTATGCTGCGTCAGGCACCGGGCTGGACGACGCAAGATGAGCAGCAAATGCAGAAGTGGATGAGCGATTATCTGCACTGGCTACAAACCAGCAAACTGGGGAAAAAAGAGGCAACGGCCCAGAACAACCACGGTAGCTGGTATACCGTACAAGTGGCGGGTATCGCCTGGTATCTGGGGAAAATCGACGTGGTGAAATCCATGGCGCAATTGCAACGGCAAAAATTGGATCATCAGTTGCAACCGGATGGTGCTCAGCCGGAAGAGTTGGCACGCACCCGCTCTTTCCACTACAGCTACTTCAATCTTCAGGCGATAACGGATATGGCGATGCTGGCTTCCCGCGTCGGGGAGAATATTTGGCAATATCAAACGCCGCAAGGAAGCAGTGTGATAAAGGCGCTGGATTTTATGGCACCGTATCTGGATGAAAACAAAGCGTGGCCACGCAAGACGATAGACAGGCAAAGCAGCCGCCTTATCCCGCTGCTAGTGCAGGCTGAGCGCGGTTTGAAAACGCCGCGTTATCAGACGCAAATCAGGCAGGCGGGATTTGCTGAATTACTTACCGGTGTGGCGAGTGCACGGGATAAAGAGCCGAGCCACGTTAGTGTGGAAACCCGCCGGACACTCTGGCTGCTCAATTCTGCTACACCGTAATTCGGTTGCACTCTGAACCCTATCGGGCAGAAACATGTTGCTATCGAATGAAGATAAAAAAACCGCTGATGAAAGCATCAGCGGTTTTTGTTTTATGGCTTTAG
>NZ_JSXC01000012.1 GCF_000803215.1 Pectobacterium fontis | reverse complement strand
GAACTGGCTAAAGCCAAAAAAACGAAAACGCCACGGTCATTGCCGTGGCGTTTTTTATTCACCGCTTTTTATTCACCGCGAAAACTATTCACAATACTGACGCAGCGAATCCTGCTTTTCCGGTAACAGGCGTTGGTAACGTTTGGCTTACCGCAACTACCTAACCTTTTTGAAAATGATCAGAATCAGGATCATACTAATTGGAAAACCAATTAGTGTGGCTGAATACATGGAATCCATAGACTCTCGCATATCAGCCAATATCGCAAAATGGTATTCAACTGATACTGTTTTATCAGATGAAAAAACCATTCTTTCCTTATCTTGAACATGTCCAAAAGAAAAAAGAGCAATGCTCATCAAATAAAAAAAAGAGACAAGGAAAATACTGAGCCATCGAATAAAAGTCTTGCATTTACTTGTTAACATCATGCATCCCTTCTAATAACCCACCGACAGTACCACCAGAATAAGGTGAAATTTTACCTATACCAGAAACAACCTCAGACACGACTCTTAAAGTGGTATCTTCACTTATCGGTGTGTAGCTATCGGTATTCGGGTACTGCTTTCTGAACTCACTGGTCATATCAACAACGAGCATTGATGACTCAGCACTTTTTCGTTCTAAATACCGCTGTAGCGATACTGGTACGGCAAAATCTTCTTCGTAATTAATCCGTATCTGAGAGTTAATTATATACCCTCCCTCAAATACCTGTGATCCCGCAATCTTCACGCCTTTTGTTGCATGGGTTGTACAATTAACCCCTGTCACATCATATTGATCGACTGTGCGACCATTTCTTTTAGTGCTTTCTCCCATCTTGATGGTTTCTTTTACCTTGCTTCCTGAACACCACAACTTTTCAAAATACATTCTTGCAATTGCAGGATCGGCATCTGTAATGACGAATGCCTTCGCTTCCATCTTGTACAGCTCTTCTCGGTAATATGTTCTGGCATCCTCAAACTGCAAAAAATTTAAGATGCCATCACCGACAACCCCTGCAACACCAGACCGTCTACCGAATCGACCATAAGTGAAAACAGAAGCACTATTACCCTCATGCACAGAGACAAAGGTGTGACCTGTACCTTTAGTTTCTGTCCAGATAAATACACCGTTCTCTAACGGATTATTTTCTTTTTTGCACTCTTGAATTTGATTAACCCACTCCCCTTTTGAGGACGTAAGGTAAATCGGATCATCACTGAAATAATTTGTGGGTTCGGGCTTAATATTTTCCCGTGGGTTACGCCATAACCCTAACGCGCGGCCGTACCGCATGAATTTATCGTGTTCCACTAAACCAACTCCATCTGGTTTCATCGTCACTGAATTGTGTATAGCACAAGGCGGGATCGCTCCCGCCTTGTTTCCGCTTACCTTTTACTGCTATTTACTCACCGCATTTTATTCACAATACTGACGCAGCGAATCCTGCTTTTCCGGCAGAAGGCGATACAGGTAAACCGGTCGACCCGTAGAGCCGTACAGAATATTGGTGGTCAGGATGCCGGTGTCGGACAGGTAGATCAGATATTTACGGCAGGATACGCGAGAAATACCAATCGCATTCGCTAACATCTCGGTAGAAAACTCAATGCCCTGATTGCCTTCAATCCACTCGCAGACGGTGCGCAGCGTCAGGCTGGTCAACCCTTTCGGCAATTTTTTACGTTCGCTGGCCGTGCTAGTACTGGTACGGCGAATCAGGTTATCAATATCCGACTGCCCAACAAAATCACGGTGCTTGAACAAATTCGCCTCTTCGCGATAGGCGGTCAGGGCCTGCTCGAAACGCGAGAACTGGAAAGGCTTAATCAGATAATCCACCACGCCGTAGTGCAGCGCTTTTTTGATGGTATACACATCGCTGGCAGAAGAGATGATGATAACGTCCGTCTTTTCACTGAATTCACGGATAGTCGGCAGCAAATCCAGTCCATTATCCTGCTGCATGTAAATGTCCAGCAGTACCAAATCGATTTCCGAGTCAGGTTGCATCAACAGGTTGCGCGCCTGCTGCAACGTGGGAACGGTCGCATAGCAGCTAAAGCCAGAAACCTGGTTCAGATAAGATTTGTTAAGCTCTGCAACCATGGCATCGTCATCAACAATCAGTACATTAATCATGGTCAAACAGCCTTGCTTGATAAGGAATAGTAACGAAAAACTGGGTGTACACCTCAGGCTCTGATTCAAACTCGATAGTGCCGCCAATCTTCTCCAGACTCTGTTTGGTCAGGTACAGGCCGATCCCGCGCCCACTGCCTTTGGTAGAGAATCCCTGTTCATAAATGCGCGCCTGGCTCTCCGGCGCAATACCGGGGCCGTCATCCCCCACCGTACAGTGAAGGCGACCATTCTGATGGTGGAAGCTCACGCTGATTTCACAGTTTTCCTGCCCATCAATCGCGTCCATCGCATTCTCAATCAGATTACCCAACACGGTAATCAATTCATTCGTGGCATCGACATTATCGGTATCCGGCAGCAGGCTCTCCTCGCTGATGGACAACGTAATGCCAAGATCGCGCGCCCGGTTGATTTTACCCAACAGGAAGCCGGCAATCACTGGCGATTTCACTTTACGAATAATCGAACCAATTTCCGCCTGATAATTATTGGCGGTCTTCAGGATATAATCTTCCAACTGTGAGTAATATTTTAAGTGCAACATCCCCAAGATGACGTGCAGCTTGTTCATAAACTCGTGCGACTGCGCACGCAGCGCATCCGCATAGTAGGACATCCCACTCAACCGTTGCAGTAACTGGCTGATCTCTGTTTTATCACGGAACGTCGCAATCGCGCCGATAATATCGCCCTTCACGAAAACCGGAACGGTGTTGGTCAGCAGCAGGTGGCCGTTAAAGTTAATCTCTTCATCGCGCCGCGGCATACCACTTTCCAGCACCTGCTTCAGGTGCAGATGTTCCAGCCACTGTTCGCTGACGCGCTCGGTTAGCCTTGGAGCAGGTATTTCACTACCCTGCGGTTTATTCTGTCGGAAAAGGCGTCGCGCTTCATCATTGATGACCGTAATCCGACCGCGCTGATCGACGGCGATAACGCCCTCTTTAATGTGCTTGAGCATCGCGTTGCGCTGTTCAAACAGGTTCGAGATTTCAAACGGCTCGAACCCCAGCATAATGCGCTTGAGCACCTTTACCAAAATCAAGGTGCCGAGCCAACCGACCAGCGCCCCGGCGAGTAGCGTCCAGGGGATCATCCAGCGATTATCGCTAATCACCTTCTGCACACTGGTTAAGGCAATCCCCAACGCGACGACCCCAACCTGCTGGTGGTTATTATCAAAAACCGGGGTAAATACCCGCAACGCGGGATCGAGCGTTCCCCGGTTGGTCGCGGAATTTTCCATACCCAGCAGCGCCGGATAGATATCCCGTCCAGCAAAATGCTCGCCAATTCTTTCCGGTTCAGGGTGGCTATGGCGCACCGTATCCATGTCCGTGACAGTGACAAAGAGCAGTTGATTACGCTGGCGGATCATCTCCGCCGCCATCTGCACATCCTCAGGCCGCCCAATCCCTTTCAGCTCATCAATCACCACGGGAGAGGACGCAAATGTACGAGCAATCGCAAAGGCTTTTTCTCGCAAATGATCTTCTGAAAGCTGATTAATACGAAAAAACAGCAGGGAATAGACCACCAGCAACACCGCGCCAAGCACAACGGACACCATCAGGAACACCGATGTTCCCAGCTTTAGCGGTGCCTTTTTCTTGCCCATGTCACTCTCCGAAACAACCATCATCATACCGTTATCTTATACTGTTTCGTCGCGTTTCGCGTGCTGTGATGCCTACGCCCCGTCACAAGGACAGGGCGCAGGCGTGAAGAAAGGAAATGGGCTTAACATCTGCGGTGTATTCGCGTCAGGAATAGCCACATCTGAAAAGCCAGCAGTATTCGTATTTACCAGAAGCCGAGGACTTTCCACCACATGCTGCCAACACCCAGCCAGATAGGGATGATGACCAGACTGATGAAGAAACCAATCTTCCACCACGTACCCAACGGTACATAGCCTGTACCGAACAAGATCGGTGCCGGGCCACTGGAGTAGTGGGTCGTAGACATAAACAGGTTACTGAAGATACCGAACACCAGTACGGTCAGCATCGGTGGCGCACCGGCAGCCAGCGCGATAGAGACGAAAATCGCATACATAGCGCTGATGTGAGCAATCGCGCTCGCCATCAGGTAGTGGCTGTAGTAATAAACCAGCAACAGCAGACCCAGCATCGGTAGCCAGTGCATTCCGCTGACCGCATTACCTGCCAGACCGCCCAGCCAGGCAATGAGGCCCATTTTGTTGAGCTGGCCCGCCAGCGTCATCAGCACGGCAAACCATACCACGGTGTGCCAGGCCTCTTTCTCACTCACCACATCGTCCCAGGTCAGCGCACGGCTGAGCAACAGCACGCTCAGGCCAGCCAACGCGGTCAGGGTCGCATCGATGTTTAAGGTTGAACCGAGTACCCAGAAGGTTACCAGCCCCAGGAATACACTCAGCACCACCCACTCATCGCGGGTCATTTTGCCCATTTCACGCAGTCTTTCGACGGCGATAGCGCGCATTTCTGAGGTTTTCTTCAGTTCAGGCGGATAGAAACGGTAAATCAGGTAAGGGATCAGCGCCAAGGACAGGAAACCCGGCAGCAGTGTCGCCAATGCCCAGTCCGTCCAACTGATGTGAATACCGAACTGGGAAGCCAGCTTCGCCACCATCGGGTTGCCCGCCATGGAGGTCATGAACATGGCAGACGTCACGGCGTTACACTGGAAAATGGACTGCACCAGAAACGCACCAATGCGGCGCTGTGTGCCTTTCTCCGGCGTGGAATCGTAGGCTTCGGCAATAGAGCGAAACAGCGGCGTGATGATCCCACCGCAGCGTGCAGACGTGGAAGGCATCGCCGGAGCGAATAGCAGGTCGGTAAACACCAGACCATACGCCAGGCCGAGAGAGCTATTCCCCAGCTTGCTGATGAACAGCAGGCCAATACGGCGACCAAAGCCGGTTTTGATAAAGCCGCGCGAGATAAAGAAGGCACAGGCGATCATCCAAATGGTAGGATCGCTAAAGCCCGCCAGCACATCTTTAATGGATAATAACCCTAATATGGCGACCGACGTCAGGCTGAACATCGCCATCGCGCCAAGCGGGTAAGGAGAAAGAATCAGACCGACAACCGTGGCGATGAAAATCGCCATCAGGTGCCAGGCATCGGGTTTAACCCCATCGGGAACCGGCAATAACCATAAGCCACCGGCAATACAAAGGATAACTAGAAGTTTTAGCAACCTGCTATTATTCGCAGACATAAGAACACCACTCTTCATTAAAACGGAATGCTGTATTCACGGCGGATGTCCCGTGCGGAGGAGTGGGTATTTCGTTGTTCTTCCTTCGTCACCCTGCTGAAACAACGCAACAGGAATCATCTGCGGAAAAAAAGACGAGAAAACAAGGATTCAGGGTGCTTCTCTCGTCTGATCAAATCAAGTGATTAATGAAGAGATAGTATTATAATGCGCCTGTAAAATAGCGTTACTTTAGTTAATAAATGGGTTCATTAATTTATTTAAGAAACTATCATGGTTTTAATTTCCTGATAAAAAACCCTTAAAATTCAATAATAATTGACAATTAAAGAACATAAAATTAACGAAACCAACGACAAATAATCGATAAAAAAACCTTATACCTAATAGTGAGAATATAATTCTTTTCCAGACAGTGAGTTATCTATTCCTTATTTATTCACTCAGACATTATTTCATTCAAAAATAAAAAAGAAATAGCCATTATTCAGCGAAAAAATATTATTTTTTATCTAGCTGATAACATTTAAAACGTGAGGAACAGTACGGCTAGCAGTTGCGGCGACATAATGCGCAGAAACATCGCCAGCGGATAAACCGTGGCATAGGACAACGCCGCCGCACCGCTGGTTGGGTGCAACCCATTGGCAAACGCTAACGCAGGGGGATCGGTCATGGAGCCAGCCAGCATGCCGCACAGCGTCAGGTAGTTCATCTTACCCAGCGTGCGCGCCAGTATGCCGACAAGCAGTAGCGGTACGATGGTAATCAACGCGCCATAGCCAATCCACCACACCCCGTCACCGTTCAATAACGTATCGATGAAATCCCCCCCGGATTTCAGCCCCACGACCGACAAGAACAGCACAATCCCCAGCTCGCGCAGCGCCAGATTCGCACTGGGCGGCATAAACCAGTACAGTTTACCGATACCGCCGATACGCCCGAGCACCAGCGCCACGACTAGCGGGCCACCTGCCAGCCCAAGGCGCAGCGCGACGGGAAAGCCTGGAATCATCAGCGGCACCGAGCCAAGCAGAACACCCAGCCCAATACCGATAAAAACCGGCAGCATCTGTACCTGTTGGAGCTTCTGCTGCGCATTCCCCACGATATCCGCGACGGCATCAATCGCCGTTTTCCGTCCGACCAAATTCAGAATATCGCCAAATTGCAGGCTGGCCTGATTACTGGCAACCAGTTCAACGCCCGCACGGTTCAGGCGCGAAATCACCACGTCATAGTTTTGCTTCAGATTCAGTTCGCGGATCTTGCGTCCCAGCACTTTCTCATTCGTTACCACCACTCGCTCAACGTGCAAATCCGTACCGCGCGTCGAGAGCGACGCGTCAACTTCATTGCCGATGACCAGCCGCGCCTGCTCCAAATCGCTTTTCGCCCCGACCAGATGCAGATAGTCACCCAGTTGGATCAGCGTCTGCGGCGCGGGCACCATCAGCTCATCACCACGTTTCAGGCGGGAACACACTATCGTGTCGCGATTCAGAATCGGTACATCCTGAATCGCCAGCCCTTGCAGGTTGGTATTCATCACCGACACATTCATGGTGTGTAGTTGTTCGCGGTGCAGGCCGTTGCTGACCTCAAACTGTTTTGCCTCGTTTTCCACCGCCACGCGAAACAGCACGCGCATCAGCCACATCACCAGTAAAATGCCACAGATCCCCAGCGGATAGGCCATCGCGTAGCCCGTCCCCATCTGATTCACCAATACTGAACTCGAACCGAGATCGGTCAGAATCTGTTGACCCGCGCCCAGCGATGGCGTGTTGGTTACCGCACCGGAAAAAATACCGAGAATAATCGGCAAAGGAATAGTGAGCAGTTTGTGCAATATAACGGTCACGACACAGCCGAGAAACACCGTCAGCAGGGCGAACGCGTTCAGGCGCAGGCCAGACACACGCAAAGAGGAAAAGAAACCCGGCCCGACCTGAATGCCAATGGTATAGACAAACAGGATCAGCCCGAACTCCTGAATGACGTGCAACATGTCATCATTCAGTTGAATTTGATACTGATGGGCAACATGCCCGACGATGATCCCACCGAACAGAACCCCGCCTATTCCTAAGCCGACGCCATAAATACGCCAGTTACCGATCCATAACCCCAGAACTGCAACCAGCGCCAGCATACTCACGGTAAGTGCGATATCACTCATACCCGTATCCTATCCTTTGCGGATGTTTTTATTGGGAAATGCCACTACCGCTATACTCTCAATCATTCGCGTTTCAGGCTGGTGGCAAGGGAATGAAGCCAACGCCCATGCAACGTGAAGTATGAGGAATATATTTTGATTTTGGCAGAATGCCGGGGAAGGAAACGTGGCGGGCAACACAAAACCGCGCCCGTAATCTACGGGCGCGGAGAATGATCAGATGGATGATACAGATGTCGCGTTATGACGCATCTTCAGCAGGCTGCGGGTTCAGCGCCGGGCGACTGCCGCCGATGGCGATGCGCTGCGGCTGCAAGGCTTCCGGTACATCACGCACCAGATCGATATGCAGCAGGCCATTTTCAAAGTGTGCATCGGACACATGCAGATGCTCGGCCAGCGTAAAGCTCAGCGTGAAAGGCTTAAACACCAGCCCCTGATGCAGGTATTCCACCGCATTTTCCGAGGGGGTCGGGCTGCCTTTTACGGTCAGGCGCGGGCCTTCTACTTCAATATCGAGATCGCGCTGTCGGAACCCTGCCAGCGCCAGCGTGATGCGATAGTGGTTGTCGTCTTTCTTCTCGATATTATACGGAGGAAAATCAATCGGTTCCTGACTGCCTTGCATTGAGCTGGCTAATTTGTCAAAGCCGATCCACTGACGCAATAAAGGGGATAAATCGTAGTTACGCATACTATGACTCCTTCTAAGAAGCGAGATTAAGATGCCCATACGGGCGTACTCTATGCCAGCCACTGTTCTGGCTAGCGTCGTCCCCATTCGGCAGACGCAGTGTTCATTCATGATGCTGACATTTCAGGCAGCAGGTCATGCGCTAAATACCTTGATGACGAATTACTTAATTTCAATCCGCCGCGGCTTCATGGCTTCCGGCACGATACGTTCAAGGTCGATATACAGCAGCCCATTTTGCAGATTTGCGCCTTTGACCTGAATATGTTCAGCCAGTTGGAATTTACGCTCGAAATTGCGCTCGGCAATCCCCTGATACAGGTAATTGCGGGCTACCTGTTCACCGGCGTGGGCACCTTTTACAATCAATAGGTTGTCATGCGCGGTGATGTCCAGTTCCTGCTCAGCGAAGCCGGCTACGGCAATCGCAATGCGGTATTGATTCTCGTCAACCAGTTCGACGTTGTAGGGAGGATAGCCGCCATTACTCTGGGTCTGACCGGTTTCTAATAGATTGAACAGGCGATCGAAACCAATAGCGGAACGGTACAGCGGAGAAAAATCGGGGTTACGCATAAAACAGCCTCCTAAACATGCAGCGAGGATTTATTCTTTACCTTCCCTAAGGACAGGCTCACAGCCGGAGCCGATACCCTGACGGCGTATCGTTTTCTTTCGGCTTATCATCAATATGGTGACCCCCCTCAGACTTTCAAGAGGCAAAACAGAAAAATTGCTGCGTTTCATGCAATATTCACTCACACCTTCTGCGTTATCACATACACTCAAGATAAGCAGGTGTTGGCCTAATGCCGATCGTTTAAGCACGAGATACTCGGGGCGACCACAGGGATAAGGTGTCGTAAGCGTTAATCTCCCGCAGTGTTTCTCCCGACGACGGGCTTAAGTGACCAGTATGAGGCTTTGACCCACTCAGGCAGCAGGTTCTTAATGGACAGATACTATGACCTTACTGAAAAGTGCGTTGCTCTCTTTCATCATTACCGGTAGCGGCGTGGTAGTTACCAGCGGCTGCTCCAGCGTAATGACGCATACTGGAAGCGATCAGGGATACTATTCCGGCACGCGTGCCAATATGGATATGCTGCGCGACGACGACACCAGTTGGGCGATGATGCCGCTGGTCGCTATCGACCTGCCGTTCTCGGCGGTGGCCGACACGCTATTGCTGCCCTACGATTACTACCGTGCAGGCAGCGATAACAACACCTTGTCGACGCGCGAACGCATTTCGCACAGCGAAGAACAAAACCAGACCGCCAGTTCACAGATCGCCAGCATGCCGAATAACTCGCTTTGATAGCACCGTACTGACCATGAACTCGCCCGGATGGTTTACGCCGTCGCCACGACAAAAAGCTGATTAAACCCGTCAATCTCGCGCATATACGCCACGTATTCCCCATCCGGGGAAAAGACGACCGCATCCGCACTGGGTGCGTGATCTGTGCGATCCGTCAGCCGAACAAGCTCACCGCTTTTCGCATCACACAGCATAATGCTGTTGTCACACACAAACGCCAGAGAACGTCCGTTCGGATGCCAGTTAAAGGCCGACTGTACGCCGTGCGCCGTGCGTGTAACCTGCCGTGGCTCCCCGCCATTCGGGGAAATCGTCCACAATTGCACCATGCCTGCCTCATCGCGCATCAGAAAAGCAATTTCGCTGCCGTCGGGGGAAACGCGCAGCCAGTGACGCGGCTGATTCACCAGACCTGGGTAACGACGCGAATGCGTAAAGGTTAAACGCCGCTGCTGCACGTTCGCGGGCGGTGCAGGCATCAATGTTGCCGTCCCCGCCAGTGGTGCCTCTCCCTCTTTGGCGTAATCTTCCAGCGCGTCCGGCAAATCGACAATAAAAATCTCTGGCACCATTGCCCCATCCATCGCACGCGTATCGCCAATAAACGCCAGCGCCCAGCGCTGACGCGAGCCGTCTTGCCGGATATAACCTGCGCTGCCCACCCAGCCTTCTTCATAGGCACGATTGATGTCATCACTACCGGGCTGCGGCTGCGGCGTCGTTCGGCTGACCAGCACACAATAGTGGCTGCCGTCATATTCACGCGGGTGGCGCTTCTCAACAGCGACAGCCTGTAGCGGCACCGCTACGCCCACATTACGCAAGTTCAATGCCGGATCGCGTTCATGCAACACATGGTCGTTATAGGTAAAGCTCAGGCGGCTGGCATCCGGACTGAAAACGTGAACATGCGTCCCGCCGCGCAGCGCACCAGCCTGATAAGGCGGCGTAATAGAGCAGGCATCGAGCGTGATGGCTTCATCACGTTGCCCCTCGGCGACTATCGTTCCCCGGCGATGATGAAAATCATACTGCCACTCGCTGTCTGGATTTTCCGGCCCGTGGATAAAGACATAACGCTGCGGCTCCTGTGGGCTACAGGTCACGACGCCCACATGCGCCCCCGCCACAGCCCGATAAATCACCTCAGTACTCAGGCTTTTCAGGTGTACGCGCTCAATGGTCAGCCCGGTGAATGAAGATCCATAAGGTCTGACATCATAAACCAACCATTTTCCATCACATGACCAGCAGTTAATGTTGGTAAGTTGATGTCCGATAGTATTAAACGTTAGTTGATCTTCAACAGGCAAGGCATACCCCCATTTATTCAAAATCAGTCAATATTTTGTAAATCAATTTCAGTTTTATGTATAAGTTATTGTTTTAATTTTAAAAAATAATCATACCGAGCGTAATTCTCATTCAAAAAAATAGAAAGACTACCTCAATAACATCCGTTTTTTAATTTATCAACATCGGCGTAACATTCTTCATATCGAAAGGGCAGCCCCCTTTCACCTATCAATCAAAACAGGATAAGACATCATGAAAAACATCAAAACCATCGCCGCTGCTGTTGTTCTCGCTACCATGACTTTCGGTGCTTCTGCTGCTGAATATGTGTCTCCTTCACAGTCACAGAACCTGGAAAAAGCGGGTGTCGTTACCGCGACAGCTAAAGACCTTAGCTCACTACAGGCTAAGCTCGCGGCGAAAGCAGAAAAAGCCGGTGCCAAAGCTTACACCATCACCTCTGCAACGGGTGACAATCAACTGCGTGGCTCTGCGGTAATCTTCAACTAATTGTTGTTTACCCTGAGTTTTTATCCCGATATGCCACTATAGAAATACCTGCAAGACATTACGTATTACCCTCCTTCCGGCTTGCCTCCTCATCAGGGCAAGCCGGTTTTTTATGATCGAATCCCACCGCCACAAAACCCCCCGCTAACGCCCAACGCGATGGCACTGATATCGGATACCCATTTTAGGTATTGCTAATTATTGGCTATAAAAACGACAAATTAAGATTTAAAAAACCTCCCTTCCCCCTGCTATGTTTATCGCCTGATGTTTTATTTCCTCGCTGAATCTTAATTTTTGGTTATAAGAGAGAGCACAAGCATGTCACTGATGATGAAACCAGCGGTCACGGAAGAACGCGGAGCCAAAGCTCGGGTATGGAACAACCTAACGGCGCGGCTTCGTCAACTCCCCATGCTGCTGGCCACCGGTGCCATGCTGCTCATATCCACCGCTTATGCGCAAGACAGCGTACCGACGCAACTGCGTATCGGTTATCAGAAAGCATCGGTCAGCCAGGTGTTGGCGAAATCGCACCAACTGCTGGAAAAGCAGTTCCCCAATACCACCATCAACTGGGTTGAATTCCCGGCTGGGCCACAAATGCTGGAAGCGCTCAATGTTGGCAGCATCGATTTGGGCGGCACAGGCGATATCCCGCCTATTTTTGCGCAGGCCGCCGGGGCTGACCTGTTATATGTCGGTGTAGAACCCCCAAAGCCGGAAGCCGAAGTGATTCTGGTGCGGGAAGGCAGCCCGATAAAAACCGTCGCCGATCTGAAAGGTCATAAGGTTGCCTTCCAGAAAGGCTCCAGCGCGCACAACACGCTACTGCGGGCGCTGCAACGCGCAGGGCTGAAGTTTACCGATATCAAGCCAACCTACCTGACGCCCGCGGATGCCCGCGCGGCATTCCAGCAAGGCAATGTCGATGCCTGGGCGATTTGGGATCCCTATTATTCCGCCGCACTGCTGGGCGGCGGTGTCCGTGTGCTGACGGACAGCAGCGGGCTGGAGAAAACCGGCTCCTTCTACCTCGCTTCCCGTCCTTATACCGAAGCACACGGCACCTTTATTCGTCAGGTATTGGACGTGCTGACCAAAGCAGATGCGTTAACGATCAGCGACCGGGCACACAGCGTTACGCTGCTGGCCAACGCGGTCGGGCTACCGGAAAACGTGATTGAAACCGCGCTTAATCACCGCCCGCCGACCACCATCGAACCGCTGGATGCCGCCACGATCAAAGCCCAGCAACACACTGCCGATCTGTTTTATGAAAACCGTTTGGTGCCAGTAAAGATCAATATCGCAGAACGCGTCTGGCATCCCCAAACGCCGTAATTCGCTTATCTTTCAGGAGAACACACCATGAGCCTTAACGTATTCTGGTTTCTGCCCACCCACGGCGATGGACGCTACCTCGGTAGCGCCGAGGGCGCACGTCATGTGGACTACCCCTATTTGCAACAGGTGGCACAGGCCGCCGAGCAGCAAGGATTTGGCGGCGTGCTGCTGCCGACAGGCCGCTCGTGTGAAGATTCCTGGCTGGTGGCGGCGTCGCTCATTCCGGTGACACAGCGGCTAAAATTTCTCGTCGCCCTGCGCCCCGGCGTGATTTCCCCCACTATCGCCGCCCGTCAGGCCGCCACGCTGGACAGGCTGTCGAATGGTCGGGCGCTGTTCAATCTGGTGACGGGCGGCGACCCGGAAGAGTTGGCGGCCGAAGGGCTGTTCCTTAGCCATGAAGAACGCTACGAAGCCTCGGCAGAATTCACCCATATCTGGCGCAGGCTGCTGGAAGGCGAAACCGTCGATTTCGCTGGCAAACACATTCAGGTTAAAGACGCCAAGCTGCTTTATCCGCCCGTACAACAACCGCGCCCGCCGCTCTACTTTGGTGGATCGTCTGACGCCGCGCAAAATCTGGCGGCAGAACAGGTCGATCTCTACCTGACATGGGGCGAACCGCCTGAGCAGGTTAAAGAAAAGCTGGCGGAAGTTCGTGCCAAAGCGGAAGCGCTGGGACGTAAGGTTCGCTTCGGTATTCGGCTGCACGTCATCGTCAGGGAAACGACAGCGGAAGCCTGGCAAGCCGCCGAGAAGCTGATTTCTCATCTGGATGAAAAAACCATCGCCGACGCACAGGCAGCATTGGCGCGTTTCGATTCCGTCGGACAGCAGCGCATGGCAGCGCTACACGGCGGTAAGACAGACAATCTGGAGATCAGCCCGAACTTATGGGCAGGTATCGGTCTGGTGCGCGGTGGCGCGGGTACGGCGCTGGTGGGCGATGGCCCGACGGTCGCCGAACGTATTCAGGAGTACGCCGATCTGGGGATTGATACCTTTATCCTGTCCGGTTATCCACATCTGGAAGAGGCGTATCGGGTGGGCGAACTGCTGTTCCCACATCTTGATTTAGCACATCAGCCCACGGCGCTGCACGCGGTGAGCAATGCGGGAGAAGTGGTGGCAAACCGCTATGTACCGCGCAACGTCTCACAAAGCTGAGGAACCGATCATGGCAAAAGCGCTCTCTTCACTGGCGCAGCGGTTGGCACCTTTCCTGCTCCCCGTGACGCTGCTGGTCGCGTGGCAGGTTTCTGTCGAATCCGGTTGGCTTTCCAACCGGATTTTACCCGCGCCCAGTTCGGTGATGACCGCAGGCTGGTCGCTCATTTCCAGCGGCGAGCTTTGGCAGCATCTGGCGATCAGCGGCTGGCGTGCGCTGATCGGGTTTACTATCGGCGGCAGCATCGGGTTGACGCTCGGCTTCATCACCGGACTCTCGCGCTGGGGGGAGCGTCTACTGGATAGCTCGGTGCAGATGATCCGTAATGTTCCCCATCTGGCGCTCATTCCACTGGTGATCCTATGGTTTGGCATTGATGAAGCCGCCAAGATCTTTCTGGTGGCGCTGGGCACGCTGTTTCCGGTTTATCTCAATACCTATCACGGGATTAAAAACATCGACCGCGGCCTGCTGGAAATGGCGCGCAGTTATGGATTGTCCGGTCTGAGCCTGTTCTCTCAGGTGGTGCTGCCCGGCGCGCTGCCCTCCATCATGGTCGGGATCCGTTTTGCGTTGGGCTTTATGTGGCTGACGCTGATCGTCGCGGAAACCATTTCTGCCAACTCGGGCATTGGCTATCTCGCCATGAACGCCCGCGAATTCCTGCAAACAGACGTCGTGGTCGTGGCCATCATCCTGTACGCGCTGCTCGGCAAACTGGCGGATATCAGCGCGCAGGGGCTGGAGCGGATTTGGCTACGCTGGAATCCGGCTTATCAAACTTCATCGGGAGACGCATCATGACCGCTGTTACCGCTTCAACCATGCACGCGCATTCACCGTCGCCGCTCACCAAAGGGACACCGCTGACGCTGGATAGCATCACCAAGCATTACGGTAATCGCACGGTGCTCAATGAGGTGCAGTTGCGCATTCCGTCCGGTCAGTTTATCGCCATCGTTGGCCGTAGCGGCTGCGGCAAAAGCACGTTGCTGCGCCTGCTTGCCGGGCTGGAGGCAGCCAGCAGCGGCGAACTGCTAACGGGCACCGCGCTGCTCAGTAGCGCAAAAGACGACACGCGACTGATGTTTCAGGAGGCACGGCTGCTGCCGTGGAAAAAAGTCATCGATAATGTCGGGCTGGGGCTGCGCGGCAACTGGCGTGAAAAAGCGCGGGAGGCGCTGGCCTCAGTCGGACTGGCGGATCGCGCCAACGACTGGCCGGCGGCGTTATCCGGCGGTCAGAAACAGCGTGTCGCGCTGGCGCGTGCGCTCATTCACCATCCACGCCTTCTGCTGCTGGATGAACCGCTGGGGGCGCTGGATGCCTTAACCCGTATCGAGATGCAAAGCCTGATCGAAAATTTGTGGCTACAACATGGGTTTACCGTGCTGCTGGTCACACACGATGTCTCCGAAGCCATTGCGCTGGCCGACAGGGTCATTCTGATCGAAGAAGGGCGCGTGGGGCTGGATATCACGGTGGATTTGCCACGCCCACGGCGACGCGGATCGGCAAAACTGGCGGAACTGGAAGCGCATGTTCTGGAACGCGTACTGGCACCCACCTCACCGCCGTTACCTCAGCAGGCAGCGATATAACCGTCATCCTGGCGATCGAGATTATGTATCTTATCGCCAGAATTACCATCAAAAATATTGACCAATATTCTCAAAACACTCCGTTTTCCCTCCTCGTAGCATCGGCGTAATATCCTCTTCATCGAAAGGCAATCACCTTTCACTCCAAACAACATTGAATAGGATACATCACATGAAAAACGTAAAATTCTTCGCCGCTGCTGCCGTTCTCTCTGCTCTGTCTTTTGGTGCATCTGCCGCTGATCTGGTGTCCTCTCAACAGGCTCAAGGTCTGGAAAAAGTAGGTGTTGTGAGCGCAACCGCTCGTAACCTGGACTCACTGCAAGCGCAGTTGGCTCAGAAAGCCGAAAAAGCCGGTGCCAGCGCTTTCACTATCACCTCTGCTACCGGTGATAACCAACTGCGCGGCACAGCGGTCATCTACAAATAACGCCTGAAAAAAACATCAAAAAATTAAACGGACTTTCCTCACTCCAGAGGAAAGTCCGTTTTTTTTCGCTGGTGTCCTCTAAAACAGGCGAGTGACCGACATGTTAGCCTAACGGGCTAAAAATCACCGATCCGCTCCGGCCCCGCGCCGCTGACTTTCATCATGGCGGCAAAATGTTGCTGGATAAGCTGCGCTTTCAGTGGCTTAAACTGTGGGTCGTGCCAGCGGTCGTGAAATTCATGCGGATCCTGTTCTAAATCAAACAGCTCTCCCTCAACAGCATCGTGATAAACATTCAGCTTATAGCGACCATCAAAATACATGCTGCCGCGCGAACCGACGCTGCCGGGAACGTTGAGCGCATCAAAATATTCAGACAGCGCATAGGGCTTATGCTGATGCAACGCGCTGTCACCGCGGAGCAGAGAGTACAGCGACAGTCCCTGATTCTGTACCGGTATAGGTAGGCCTGCACTTTCCAGCAAGGTCGCCGGTATATCGACCAGCTCGACTAAGGCATTGGAACGTCTCCCCGGCGCAAAACGCTGCGGCCAGGCGGCGATCAGCGGTACGTGCACCAGCCCTTCATAAAAGCGACAGCCTTTATAGAGCAGCCCATGGTCGCCGAGCATTTCCCCATGATCGCTCATAAATATCACCAGCGTATTCTGCCGCTGCCCGCTCTCATCCAGTAGCGACGTCAAACTGCCGACCATATCATCCACCAGCGCAATCATCGCGAAATAGGCTGCACGGATCGCCTTGATATCCCAGGATTCCGGCGGCGTATCATGGCTGCCGTGCAGACTGTCGCCCTCTGCCACCACGTTGGGGTCAACGGCCTTTTTCGCCTGCTGATCGACCCGCTGAAAGCGTGTTTGATGCGCAAGGTCACTGGAAATAAACAGCGGCGGGCGAATCGCATCCGCATCGATACGCTGTAAATACTCTTGCGGAGGGTCAAACGGCGGGTGCGGATCGTAAAGATTAATACTGAGAAACCACGGCGATGGCGAGTGGCGGGAGATAAATTCTCGCGCCCGCTGCGTCGCCCAGGTGGTCTGGTGAAATTCCGTCTCTACTCCCGGATACATCGCCCCCTGCGCGTGGGCGTAAAGCGCCTTTGGATCAACGCCTTTTTCTTCCAGCCACGCCTGATAATCGTGACCTTCCGGCCAGTCGGGGTGCGGATGCTGGCTCCAGTAAAATTCATCGTAGCCATCATCGGGGCGCTGCTCCACGCCGTGTTGGCTGGCGGAAAGGTGCAGTTTGCCAATCAGTCCGGTGCGATATCCCGCTTGCTGAAATGAACGGGGTAGCAGATGGAGGTGATCGGGAAAGCGGCGGTTGCCATTACGCTGTACCTGATGAGCAATAGGATACATTCCGGTCAGGAACGAGGCGCGGCTAGGGGTACAAATGGGGCTTTGCACATAGGCGCGTTCAAACAGCACCCCGGCGGCGGCAAGGTTATCAATGTGCGGCGTCTGCGCGCCGGGCGTCCCAAGGCAGGAAAGCGTATCCCAGCGCTGCTGATCGGTACATATCCATAAAATATTCGGCTGATGCATTTTATATCGCTTACTGTTTGTGGCCCGCACAGCGGCGGGCCGTCACGCCGTAGGTTAGACCGCAGAGGACGTTTCACTGGGCGTTAACCCCAGCCGTACGAACGCTTCCGGCGGTGCCGCGTTTTTCTCCATCAGACCGCTCATCAACTCAATCAGCCGCTGCTCAGCGACCGGATCGGCGAGCGGCGCAAGCTGGCCCGGGTCCTCCACTAAATCGTAAAGCCGGGTCTCTTTTTCCAGCAGCGACCCCGGTCCATAGTTTTTATAGATTGGCGATGTGTTGATCACCGGCACCCGCAGCAACGGCGTGCCTTTGGTAAAGGGGAAAGGCGCGGCCAGCGTGGTATCGGCCAGCTCTTCGGTACTGAAACGCGAGGTGATATGGGTCGGCATCAGCGTGTACTGGTAAATCTCCTGCTCGCTGAGATTTTCCGGGTAACGGTGATAGGTATAACGACCATCGGTCACGTTGACCGCCCCACCAAAGTAGCCAAACAGCATCCCCTCCCGCAGCGGCTGATCCTGCGCCACCACCGGCAGCAGCGAATGCCCTTGCATCTCTGCTGGTCGTTTCGCGCCGTGAATATCAAGGAAGGTCGCGGCGAGATCCGGCGTTTGCGTCAAAGCCTGCCTGCGCTGTCCGGCAAAGTGGGCGTATTCAGGATGGTGGATGAACAGCGGAATATGCGCCACTTCCTCATACATATTCATGCGGTTTTTGGCCCAGAAATCATGCTCGCCCAGCAGGAAACCGTGGTCGGTGGAGAGCACCAGCGCAGTGTCTTTCCACAGATCGTACTTATCAAAGTAATCCAGCACGTCGCCGAGTAACGAATCACACAGCGCAATCAGCCGATAGTAATTGGCGCGCAGTTCCTCGCACTCTTCCGGTAGCTCATCGACGCGACCATAGCGCGGCCAGTCAAGAGCCGGTCCCGTCCAGTCGGTATTGATCGCATTGTAAAAACGCTCAGGCGCGGTAAACGGTTCATGCGGATCGAACGTTTCGATTTGCAGGAACCAGTTATCGGCATGCCGATTGGTATCAAGAAACTCCAGACCGCGGGCAAAGCATTGTACCGACGGAAAATCTTTTTCTTCGCGGATATATTCGCGGTTGATGATATTGCGTGCTTTTAAATTCCGCCGCTCACTGGAGAACTGCGAGGGGTGATATTTTTCCCGCAAGCGCTCCCAATGCGGTTGCACCATGGCTTTCCATGCGTCGCCCTCCTGCCCGCGAATAAACTCAAACGAGTCATAGCGATTGTGATAGGTCGCCCCGCCGTCTTCAAAATAGTGATTATGATCGGTGATCAGATGGCTGTAGATCCCTTGCTGATAAAGCAGCTCTGGAAAGGAATTATCAAACGGCTCCAGCGGCCCCCAACTGCGGTGCAAAAAGCTTAAGCGACCGGTCTGCATGTCTCGTCTGGCGGGCATACAGGGCATACTGCCGACGTAGTGGCGATCGAATGCCACCGAGCGCCGCGCCAGACGGTCAAAATTCGGCGTCGGCACATGCTGGCCGCCGTAAGGCGACAGAGCCAGCCGGTTCAATGAGTCAAATAACAGGAAGACGGTACGCATTATTGCTCCTTAGTCAGGGGAATTCTGTCGCCGGTTTCGGCATCAAACAGGTGGATATGACGAATATCCGGCAGTAACCGGATGCTATCGCCCGGCTGGAGTTCAAGCCGCTGGCGGAAGGTACAGGTCAGCGTTTCATCGCCCAACCTGGCGTTCACCAGCGTTTCAACGCCCGTCGGTTCGGTAACGTCAACTTCGGCAGGCAAACCCTCATCAGGATTGAGAACGATATGCTCGGGGCGGATGGCATAAACCAGCGCTCTTCCGGCAAGGTGTGCCAGATTGTCTGCTAACGGCAGGATCAGGCCGGAATCGCAAACAAAGCTCGCGCCATCCAGGGAAACGCGACCGGCTAAGCGGTTGATTTCCGGCGAGCCAATAAATGAGGCGACAAACAGATTACGTGGTCGGTCATAGAGTTCCAGCGGGGTCGCCACCTGTTCAATACGCCCCTGATTCATAATGGCGATGCGATCGGCGAGGGTCATCGCTTCGATCTGATCGTGGGTGACGTAGATCATCGTGGCGTCTAACTGCTGGTGCAGCTTCTTGATCTCCAGACGCATATCTACCCGCAGTTTGGCATCCAGATTTGACAGCGGTTCATCAAACAAAAAGACCTCGGGATTGCGCACCATCGCCCGACCAATCGCCACGCGCTGGCGCTGACCGCCGGAGAGTTCACGCGGGTAACGCGCCAGCAGCGGCGTAAGCTGTAGTGCGTCGGCGGTGGCGTTAACCCGTTCGGCAATCTCCTGCTTCGCCACGCCTTTGATCTTGAGCGCGAACCCCATATTTTCCGCCACGCTCATGTGCGGATAGAGCGCATAGCTCTGGAAGACCATGGCAATATCGCGTTCGCTGGCGGGTATCTCATGGATATCATTGCCCTGTAGCAGAATGCGACCATGTTCGACCTCTTCCAGCCCGGCAATCATGCGCAACAGCGTTGATTTTCCGCAACCGGAAGGGCCAACGAGAACGATAAATTCCCGCTTTTCAATATCCAGATCGATATTCTGCAAGACCGTGACGTTACCGTATTTCTTCTCGACGTTTTCGATAGCAACCGCGCTCATTGGGTTTTCCTTTTGAATTTCATGATTTCACCGCGCCGGACAGTAATCCTTTCACGATAAAACGCTGGCCAACCACGAGCAGCAGCAGAACCGGAATCGACACCAGCAGGGATGAAGAGGCCATTTCCGCATAGCGAATCTGTTCATTCTGCGAAAAGGCGGTGATGTATACGGGCAAGGTTCGCGCCTGCTCCGAACTGAGAATTAGCGCTATCGGGAAGTCATTCCACACAAACAGCAGCACCAGAATCGTCGTCGCGGTCATACCGGATTTGATCAGGGGAACGAAGACATAACGAAATCGTTGCCAATGGGTGCAGCCGTCTACGCTGGCGGCATCAAGCAGCTCTTTAGGGATTTCGCGGGCAAACGTGACACCCAGCCAGAGCGCCATCGGCAGCCAGGCGGCAACGCTGGCGATGATAATGGCAATCCGCGTGTCGTAGAGGCCTAACTGACGGAAAAGATTGAACCAGGAACCGACAAACGTCACCACCGGCAGCAGGTTAAACAGCAGGCACCAGCCGAGCAGTATCGCGCCCAGCGCAGGAGGCAACTGGCGCACGGTGGTCAGCGCATAGGCGGAAAACAGCGTCACAGCGACAATAATCGCGGTCGTCGTCAGCGTTATCACCACGCTGTTGACGAAATAGGCACTGAACATCGAACCGGGATCGAACAGCAGTTCGCGCAAGGTATCCAGCGTCGGCGTAAATGCAAAACGGGCAAGCAGAATATCAATCTGCTTCTTAAAGGCGCTGCTCAATAACCAAATAAAAGGAAACAGTACCAGTGCAGCGTAGAGCGTGATTGCCGCACTGCGCCCCATCGTAAACAGGCGGGCGCGCCCGCGTAGTGATAACAGCATCAGCTTATCCTCCGCTTGCGCAGGTTCACCAACACCACCAGCAGCAAGGCGATAATGAAGAAGGTAAACAGCGACATCACCGCTCCCAGCCCTTCACGATCCTCAATAAAGAAGGCGCGGTAAATGGAGTAACTGACCATCTCAGTGGCGGTGCCGGGGCCGCCTTTGGTCAGCAGATAGATCTCATCAAACACCTTGAATGAGAAAATGATGCGCAGTAACAGGGTGATTAATAATGCTGGCCACATCATGGGAAAAATGACGAAGCGCAGGCGCTGCCAGCGTCTGCATCCATCCAACTGGGCAGCTTCCAACACCTCGCGGGGCAGCGCTTTCAAGCCCGCCAGCAATAACAAGAAGGAGAACGGCGTCCAGTGCCAGACATCGACCACAATCACCGACAGGAAGGCCAGCGATGGCGTGCCCAGCCAGTCAGGTGGCACGATATCCAACTGGCTCAACACCACGTTGAGGACCCCGGAATCGTTGTTCAGGATGAGCCGCCACATCGCCCCGATCACGATGGGAGAGATCACGATCGGCAGCAGCAGAATGGTGGTCAGTAAACGCGATTCTTTCTTCATATCATTAACCGCCAGCGCCAGCGCGAACCCGATAATGACCTGAAGCGTTACCGCGATCACCGAAAACGCCAGCGTATTGATCAGCCCCGGCCAGTAATAAGGGTCGGCAAGAAAGGCGCGAATATTGTCCAGCCCGACAAAACGGGAGACGGCACGCCCCTCCTGCCAGCTCACGTCCTGGGTGATCAGGCTGAAGAGATGAATCACCGGCGTAACCATCAGCGTGGCAATAATGACGATCAGCGGCGTTAGCGCCAGCCACGGCCACACGTCACGGCGCTGACGCCGCGCAGGGGAGATGGCTCGTGGCACGGAGAGCGAGGGTCCAGACATGGCAGTTATCCTTTACTCGCTGCGTCAGGTAGATCCGGCGGAAGCTGCGTCTGATATCCCGCAGCCGACAAAAGCTGGTATACCTGATGCGCAGCGGTATTGAGCGCCTTTTCCGCCGACTGTTCACCGCTAAGCGCTTTGTACAATTGCAGCCCCAGCAGGGAGTGAATCTGCGCCGACTCTTTTACCGGACTGATAATCTGCGCGTTAGCGGTGGCTTCCGTCAGCGCGGGTAAGAAGTTGAGCGGGTCTTTCGCGACGCCGACCAAATCGGAACGGACTGGCACGCCGCCAGACTCATACAGGTACACCTGATTAGCCTGTTGTTCATACCATTTGAAAAAATCCAGCGCCGCCTGCTTGTTAGCCGCAGGAATATTTTGTGGGATACCACCGACCCAGTGACCTGCGGCATACACGCCCTTCTCCCCGGCAGGATGAGGAATCAGCGTAACGCCATATTTATCCGTGACGATAGAGCTATCCGGGTTGCTCAGCGGTCCACGCGCTGCCGCGACAATATTCGCCTGCGCCGCTTTCCCTGTGGAGAAAAGCTGAATCAATTCCCCCTGAGTTAGGGAACCGGGATTGCTGTAACCCGATTTGGCAATCGAAATATAATATTTAAGCCCGCGTAATGTTTCCGGGCTATTGAGGATAATGTCAAAATTCCCTTCGCGCGGATTTTTAAATACGCCTCCCCCCGTAGAGAGTAAAAATGGAGCAATATCAAAAACGATATCCTGAGGGCCGCCACGAATGAGGAAACCATTCTGCCGCGGTGGTTGATGCAATTTTTTGGTATTCTCGGTTAACTCTTCCCATGTTTTCGGCGCAGTCAGTCCGGCCTTTTGGTAAATATCCTTGCGATAATAAAACAACTGTGGATTGGCAGTAACCGGGAAGGTATAGAGTTCACCGGATTGTTTATTAAAAACTTTTCGCGCATTGTCCCAATAAAGCGCATCGCCAAATGTCAGCACTGATTCAGGCAGGTGATAATCCGCCTCAATATTTTTAATTGGTGTCAAAAACCCGCCGTCATAAAACTCACCCAACCAGTTGATATCCAACATAGTAATATCATAAACGCCCTCCTTCGCCCGTACCGAACTGCGAATCTTATCGAGCAACCCACCGTAGGGCACCGCGTCGATGCTGACGTTATTTCCGGTATCATGATTATATTTTTCTACCGTTTTTTTAAAACCATCGAGCCACGGCGACTGGTTAATGACAATCTTAACATTGGCGGCATAAGCCGTAGAAAAAACGGGCAACGCCAGCATGGTGAATATCGCCGCGCGAGAAATACGAAAAAGAGACTTTCTTTCCACTGGTTTCACTCCGCAAGTTAATAAATCGAACAATGTTTATATTGACTTTAATAATGCAGATGAAACTAGCGTGCAGAAATAATTGCTGTCTATAACGCAGATAGCATAACTTATGCGCCATATGAATATACTGAAAAAAGGCGAGGTAGTTTTTTGTTTTTAAAGGAATTTCATTTTAGTTATTCGTATATTCATATTATTAACATACTTAGCTAAATAAACGATTAGGAGTAATAGATAGGTTGCAGGAAATAGCGCAGACGTATTGCGACACAGCGTAATCAGGGAGAAAGCCATACCGTTGCCAGCGCCATCGGTCACGACCCAAATGGGAAATAAGACGGCGTGACCGTCATACCAGCACGAAGTGCCCCTCTCCAACCTGCTTATAGCGACGGGCAGGGGGACGGTAATCAGGGGCGCGTACCGGGCTGCGCAGTTCATCATGGGTGATATGACGCACCGGACGGGTATCGGGATCCGGTACAGGAACCGCAGAAATGAGACGTCGGGTGTAATCATGCTGCGGATTGTCGAAGATCGCCGAACGTGGGCCGATCTCCACAATTTCGCCGAGATACATCACCGCTACGCGGTGGCTGATACGCTCAACCACCGCCATGTCGTGCGAAATAAACAGGAAGGACAGCCCCAGCGTCTGTTGGAGATCCAGCATCAGGTTGATCACCTGCGCCTTGACGGACACATCCAGCGCCGATACCGATTCATCGGCAATAATCACTTTCGGCTCCAGCGCCAATGCGCGGGCAATACACACCCGCTGCCGCTGCCCGCCGGAGAACTGATGCGGGAAACGCGACGCCATCTCGCCGGATAACCCCACCTGTTCCAGCAGCGCGCGCACTCTGGCATTCACATTCTGTCGCGTCGCCAGACCATGCAGCAGCATAGGTTCGGCAATCGCTTCCCCTATCCGCATACGCGGGTTCAGGCTTTCATACGGATCCTGAAACACCATCTGAATCTGCCGCCGTGAATCGGTCAACTCACGTTTATCCGCCGTCAGAATGCTTTTTCCCAGCAGTTGGATATCCCCGCTCACCACATCATTGAGACGAATAATCGACCGACCGGTGGTGGATTTACCACAGCCGGACTCCCCCACCAGCGCGAGCGTTTCCCCCGACCAGAGATCGAACGACACATCCTCCACCGCGTGAACCCGACCCGATAGACGACGGAAAAACCCTGATCGGATATCAAATCGCGTCACCAAATTTTTTACCGTCAGCACTGGCTCCTCACCCGACACCGTATTCACGGCATCCGGCACTGGCTGGCGCTCGCCGGTGTTGAGATCCACCAGCGGAAAGCGCTGTGGCCACGCGCTGCCAGACATTGAGCCAAGTTTAGGCACCGCTGAGAGCAACATTCGAGTATAGGGCTGTTGCGGATGGTGAAAAATTTCCCGCGTGACGGCGTTTTCTACCAGTTCACCCTGATGCATCACCAGCGTGCGGTCGGACATTTCCGCCACCACGCCCATATCATGCGTGATAAACAGTACCGACATCCCTTCTTCTTCCTGAAGGGTTTTTATCAGCGTCAGAATTTGCGCCTGAATCGTGACGTCCAGCGCCGTCGTCGGCTCATCGGCAATCAGTAATTTCGGGTGACAGGCCAGCGCAATCGCAATCACCACGCGTTGGCGCATCCCGCCGGAGAAGCTTTGCGGGTACTCATTTAAGCGCGATTTCGCCGCTGGAATACGCACTTTTTCCAGCAGTCGTACCGCTTCGGCACGCGCTTCAGCTTTCCCCATGCCGCGATGACGACGCAGCACTTCGGTTATCTGGTAGCCAATCGGCAACACCGGATTCAGGCTGGTCATCGGCTCCTGAAAAATCATGCCGATACGGTTGCCGCGCACGTTCTGCATCGCGTTATTGGAGAGCGACAGCAACTCGGTGCCGTCAAAATGGATCTGGCCTTCAATTCGGCTTTGACCAGATAGCAAAAGGCGCATAATGGATTTCGCCATCACGCTTTTTCCTGAACCGGATTCCCCCACCACGGCGACCGTCTCTTTCTCGCCAATCGTGAAGGAGAGATCCCGTACCACGTTCATCCACTCGCCGTTCACCTGAAAAGCGGTGGTCAAATGCGAAACGGACATCATCGGCGCTGTCATGGGCGTATCCTTTATTCTCACGGCGATTCCTAGGGCTTAGTTTCGCGGGTTGAGGATGTCACGTAGCGCATCCCCCACCAGATTAATCGCTACAATCAGCAGCAACAGCGTCAACCCCGGAAAGAAGCTGATCCAGTAGTCACCCGACATCAGGTATTCAAAACCATTCGAGATCAGCAGACCCAGCGACGGCTCTGTCACGGGCAGGCCGATCCCCAGAAACGAGAGCGTGGCCTCCAGCATGATGGCGTAGGCGATGCGCATCGTGGCTACCACGATCAGCGGTGCCAGACAGTTCGGCAAGATATGGCGAAACAGAATACGGCGGTTAGGCAACGCCATGCTGCGTGCCGCGTCCACGTAGCTACGGCGGCGCTCCACCAACGCCGAACCGCGAATCGTGCGCGCGTAGTACGCCCACTGCGTGACCACCAGCGCCATAATGATCTTATCGACCCCTTGCCCCAATACCGCCAGCAGGATCAGCGCAATCAGGATGGGCGGGAAACTGAGTTGAATATCGACGATGCGCATGATTATTGCATCCGTTTTCCCACCAACGTAGGCGCTAATCAGCCCCAGCGAGGCACCAATCAGCAGCGCGAGTATCGCACTAAAGAAACCGACCATCAGGCTGATGCGAGTACCGTACAGAATGGCGCTAAACAGGTCGCGCCCCTGATCGTCCGTCCCCAGCCAGTACGTCATGCCCGCCATGCTGTGCGCGCCCGGTGCCAGCCGGCCATCCATGATGTCGAGCTGCATCAGATCGTAGGGATTCTGCGGCGACAGAAGCGGGGCAAGCAGCGCCAGCAGCACGAAAACCGCCAGCATGATCAGCCCGCACAGCGCCAACCGATTGTTAATCAGCGCCATCACCACACGTACCACCGGATGCGAGTTTTTTGGCGTGACGGTAGGCTGGTGTACCGTATTCCCCGTCATCCCTTGTCTCCTCCCAACCGTACGCGCGGATCGACCCACACATACAGCACATCGACCAGCAGATTAATCACGCTAAACATCACCACGGTAATCATTAAGTAGGCGAGGATGACCGGACGATCGAGCACGGCAATGGAATCGATAATCAACTTACCCATGCCCGGCCAGGCATAAATGGTTTCCGTTACGACAGCGAACGCGATCAGTGAACCCAGTTCCAGCCCCAGCACGGTAATCAATGGTATCAGCGTGTTACGCAGCACATGCACCAGCACGATGCGGGTTTCCGACAGCCCCTTTGCACGGGCAAACTGCACATAATCCTGTTGCAGGCACTCCATCACCCCCGCCCGCATCAGGCGGATGACCAGCGAGATTTTAAACAGGGCGAGATTAAACGCAGGCAGGAGAAGATGTTCTAGCCCATCGCGGGTCAGAAAACTAAACGGGATGCCGAAGAGTTCATGGGTATCCCCCCGGCCTGACGACGGCAGCCAGCCCAGCTTGACGCTGAACAGCATGATCATCACCAGCCCAATCCAGAAAGTCGGCAGGCTAAAACCGAGAATGGAGAAGGTCATGATGGATTTGGATACTGCGCTGTCCGGCTTGAGGCCTGCGTAAATCCCCAGCGGAATCCCAACCACCAACGCCATGATGAACGCCACCATCGCCAGTTCGAGCGTGGCGGGCATACGCTGAAAGATCAGCGTCAGCGCGGGTTGGTTAAAGATAAAAGAGTTGCCCATGTCGCCCTGAAGGGCGTTCCAGACAAACCGCCCGTACTGTTCCCAGACGGGCTTATCCAGACCAAAAGATTGTATCACCGCCAGCCGTTCCGCTGGCGTGGCCGTTGCGCCCAACAGCATATCGACCGGATTACCAACCAGATAGACACCGACAAACACCAGCACCGACATCACAGCCAGCGTCAGCAACGTTTGTCCGATTCTGCTGAGTAGGTAGGCGACCATTATCGCCCTCCAGTACCGTAGTAACATAAGCGTTCGGCAAGCAGGGCGAGAAAACCGGATTCATCGATTTCCCGCATAACCTGCGCATTCTCCGGCTCATCCAGTTTGTGGAAGAAATCCGCAAACACATAACCTGCCGTTTTACCCGTGAGTTCTACCCCCACATGCGCATACTCTGATTGAAACAGTTCAGGTTTCAGCAGCCAGGCAATGACGGTCGCATCATGGATCGGGCCGCCTTCACGCCCAAAACGTGCCACTTCATTACGGTCGAACGTGCGTAGCAGTGCTGCCATCGCCTTGCCCGGCGCACCACCGCTGCGTTCAATCTCATCGACTTGTTCCGTCTGGATCAACGCCTGAAAGGTCATATCCAGCGGCATGATGACCACGGGAACACCGGAGGAAAAAACAATTTCCGCCGCATGCGGATCGGCATAAACATTAAAATCAGCCCACGGCATACGATTGCCCAACGCACTAAAGGCACAACTCATGGACACAATCTGTTTAATGCCGCGCGCAACATCCGGGTGGAAACGCAACGCCAAGGCCAGATTCGTCATTGGGCCTATAGAACAAAGGGTAAGCGGATTATTGTCGGCTGCGGCCTGACGCGTCATGTGCACCAGAAAATTGACGGCGTGCTCCTGCTGCGGCTGAAATGTCGTCTCCGGCACCCATTCAGGAGAAAACGCACCGATGTGCGCGTATTTGCCGAAAACCTGCTCCCGAATCAGCGGGCGCGATGCCCCCGCGAAAACGGGTACATCAGTTCGTCCTGTCAGACCAACGACCTTGCAGGCATTCGCTAGTGTCGCCTCAAGCGGAACATTGCCTGCCACCGTGGTGATGCCGAGCACCTCCAGTTCAGGTGAGGCCAGTGCCAACCAGATGGCTATCGCATCGTCCACACCGGGATCGGTATCAATAATAATGCGTTCTTGTGACATATCAGGCTCCCTTTGCATAACGGCTTAGCAGATCAGCAAACAGTTCAACCACCCGTTTGGCATCCACCCCCGTCACCACATCCACATTCGGTTGACGATCGGTTTTTCCGTACCAGTCGGCAACAGTCTGCCCCATGCACAGTTCACTTTCCTGCTCGATGTAAACGCTGGCTTTTTCCGTGGTAAAACAGTCTGGCGCCAGCACCCAGGCAATGACCAGCGGATCGTGCAGTGGGCCACCGCGTGAGCCGTAACGCCGAATATCGTTACGATCCCAAAACGCCATCATTTCGCCCAACGGCCCCGCAATTCTCCCCGCTAGCGCAATGAAACGGGCGACTAATTCCGGCGTTAAAATCACCTGATGCGTGACATCCAGGGGGAGCGCCACAATCGCAATCGACGAATCAAACACCACTTTAGCGGCTTGCGGATCGGCGATCATATTGAATTCAGACGTCAGGCTGCGGTTGCCAGCTTCCCGGTACGCGCCGCCCATCATCACAATGCGCGCAATACCGGCGGCAATCTCAGGCGACATACGCAATGCCGTCGCTACATTGGTTAGCGGCCCTAACGTACATAGCGTAATCGGCGTGCCATCAATCATCGCCTGCTGACACTGCTCGATAATAAAATTCACCGCATGTTGTGCTTCGACCTGCTTTTGCGGCACAGGCAACACCGTTTGACCCAACCCACTTTCGCCATGAAACTGACCGTGGATCGGTTTCCGCAACAGCGGGCGATGGCACCCTGCGAAGACAGGAATATCCATGCGCTGACCTAACTCAACAATTTGTAGCGCATTGCGCACCGTCTTTTCTACTGGCTGATTGCCACACACCGCGCAAATGCCACGAATATCCAACTCTGGTGCCACAAACGCGCTTAATAACGCAATCGCGTCATCAATCCCCGGATCACAATCAATAATAATCGGTAACGCACACATTTACGGTGATTCCTTTTCTCGTTTTTAATGGATATAGCATGATTTCAGGATGCAGAAGACCCGTACCTGATAACGTACAAAAAAATAATAAGTAAACAAATGTTAGGGAGAAGTGACAGACGCCAAAATGTTCGCCATCTCCTTACTGCCAGCAAAAAGGGGTGAATATCCACCCCTTGTCGTTCATTCATGAAAGGTAACTATTTTGCGGAACGGACGAAATAAGGCAGCGTGTAGGCATCAGAGCGCCCCACATAGGTATACTGCTTTTTCATCGCCCAGGTGTTAGACAGGAACATCACCGGAATCACACCCACATCGTTCATACCGATGTTCATCGCTTCAGCCAGCAGCGCTTCACGTTTGGTGTTATCCAACGTGGCTCGCGCCTCGTTCAGCGTTTTATCAAAGACAGGATTGGAATAGCGACCACGATTGCCCTGACCTGCATTGGGGCCAAAGGTTTCCAACAATGGCCCCAACACGCCAGAAGCTTCCCCGGTTTCAATCGCGGCTCCGCCCATAATCAAACTGAATTCGAGACGGGAGGCGCGTGAGAAGTACACACTGCCGGGCATCGTAACCACTTCGGTTTTGATGCCGACGCGTGTGAACATTTGGCCAATGGCCTGAGCAATTTTAGAATCATTAGGATAACGATCGTTCGACGCGTGGAAGGTCAGCGTGAAGCCGTCGGGGTATCCCGCCGCCGCCAGTTCCTGTTTGGCTTTCTCCGGATTATAAACCGGCGCAGGAATGGAAGCGGAATACCCGAAATACCCCTTCGGTACAAGCTGAGAAGCCGCAACAGCCTGCCCCTCCATCACACGGTCGACGATTGCCTGGCGATTAAGCGCTAAAGACATCGCCTGGCGTACTTCTTTTTTTAGTAGTGGGTTTTTACCATCAGAACCTTTAGCGAACGGTGATTCCTCTCGCTGCTGGTCCATGTGAAGGTAAATAACACGATTCCCTGGTGTTGAAATCGTTTTTAACTGCTGGTTTTTTTCAATATTACTGCTATCGGCTGTTGGAACGTTTTCAATCATGTCCACATCACCGGATAATACGGCTGCTACGCGTGCGCTACTGTTCTTAAATACACGGACAGTGACATTGTCCCACTCTGCTTTTCCTCCCCAGTAATCATCGTTACGTGTAAGGACTACTCGGTCATCCGGCACCCAGGAAACAAATTTGAATGGCCCTGTACCAATCACCTCTTTTCCTGAATTCAACGTTTCCGTTGGGACGTTTTCAAGTCGAGCCGGTAAAATGGAAACCCGGCTTAAATTATTCAGCAGCAGCGGCGACGCCTCTTTTGTCTTAATCCGCACCGTTAATGGATTAACTTCTGTTACTTCAGCAATGTCGCTGACGTAAGGTGCGTAAGAGCTAGGGCTGTTTTTTGAGGCCAGCGCAACACGCTTAATGCTGGCAATCACATCTTTAGCCGTAAAATCACTGCCATCGTGAAACTTAACGCCAGGACGCAAGGTAAATTCCCACGTCTTGTCGTCAATCACTTTCCAACTGGTTGCCAGGGCAGGTGCAATCTGCTGTTTTTCATCCTGTACAACCAAACCGTCAAAAATGTTGCGCGCCATTGCGCTATTCGCTCCCCCCACATAAAACTGCGGATCCATCGAGGTGGTGGAGGAGGCCAGACCGATGTTCAGGTCAGCGCTATAAACCAAAGGTGACGATGCAAATAAAGTAGTAAACAGTAATGCCAAAGCTGATTTCTTCATTCACTAACCCTCTATTCCATGATTGAGTACTAATGAAGTGTATTAAATCTTATGAATTTGAGTCTATTTGCTTGGCTGAATAATTAAAAATCGCATTTTGTGTTAAATTGATAACTGAATGTTATGTGTTCTCGCTGAGATGCCGAAGAGAAAAGCCACACTGAGGATGAACGATGCGAATAAATCCCCGTCAGGTTGAAGCGTTCCATAAAGTCATTCTCACGGGTGGCATCACCGCCGCCGCCAATATGATGTACATCACCCAGCCCGCCGTCAGTCGGCTCATTAAAGACTTTGAAGATGCGCTAGATCTGAAGTTGTTCGATAGAGACGGACGCGGCCTGATCCCACGCGCAGAAGCGATGAAGCTGTATCGGGAAGTTGAACGTCTGTATTTAGGTTTGGAGCATATCGGGCTGATTGCCGATGAAATCCGTCACGCTAAAGGCAGCATACTACGCATCGCCGCTGTTCAGCCGCTGTCATTTCTTTGTTCAGATCAGGTGCTCCCGACCTTACTGACAAAATATCCTAATGTTTCCCTGTTTTTAGACATCGAAAGCAGCAGCCACATTACGAATGCAATCACCGAAAATCACTACGATGTGGGTTTTATTTTTGGCCAGACGAGCATCAAAGGATTAGAAGCAGAACCCTTAGCAGAAACCCGCGCTGTCGCGGTATTAGCGGTGAACCACCCACTGACTACAGCAGATGAAATTACACTTGCCGACCTCGCCAACACCCGCGCTATTCTGCCCGGTAGAACCACGCCACTACGTGCTCAAATCGATATCGCCACCAGAAGAGAGCAAATCTATCTGCACAACCCTATCGAAACATCGATGGTGAACGGCTGCGTGCTCGCTGCAAGAAACGTTGGTATCGGTGTGGTGGATTTTATTACCGCGCAGAACAGCCCTTCCCCTGTCATTATAAAACCGTTCAACCCAGATATAAAAATGGCGTACTGCGCGGTATATGCTCCGCAGAACCCGCGCAGCCAAGTGGTGAATCACATCACTCAGGTGATGAAAGAGAAAATAGCGGAGAGTCTGGAATTAAAATAGTGCTAGGACATGCCAAACTAAATAGCTATTTAGAAATATACCGACTAATAGAGAACCACCCACTATGTAAAAGATTTTATGATATACACCCTTTTATTATCCACTGAGTAATTGGATGGAACAAGGACCGTATACTCACTCATTCCCATAGAAACCAGGTATTCTTTAATCAAATTTTCTTCTACTGTATTTTTTTGAGTTAGGTTAAGATGATGAAGAAGCCACTTTTTCCTTTTAGATATAAATAAATTAGGGGTGAAACAATTTATTTCATGATAGTCGTCAATATCAGTTAATGTAAGACAAGATAAATAATTAAGGAAGTCATTTTCAGACAACCTAGTCTTTACTAAATCAACGCTTCTTTCTAAAACTTCAATGCCTTTTTTTATCAAAACCTTGTTTTTCTCATCAAAAGATAACGATTCTAAGAAGGAAATATTTTCAAAACGAGAAAATAAAGGCACCTCCTCAAAACTTTGATAGTCACATAGGTAAACTGATTCTTCATTCAAACCTTCTTGTTCCATAAGAAAATCTAGTTCTTTATCAAACTTCCCATTCATACTCAATCTCCTATGCTCCATCCGTTCGCTTTAAGCCATTGCAACGTTTTTTTAGAAAACTCAGGGTCTCCATCGTGTATCGAGCCATCCAAATTTATAGCTCCTCCATTTTTTCCATGAGCATGCCATTGTGAACCGGGAACACTCAATTCTGGTGAATCAATACGTGTAATTTCATTTGGCCCTTGACCTTTTCTGATTTTATTTTTTGCATCTTTTGGTGATCCCTGCATCCCCTTAAGAGGTTTACTCAGATAAACATAAATAGGCGGAAACGTATTCTCCGCAAACACCAAAATGTAATCCCGAAAATCCTTCTCGTCCGGCATTGGTGTGGCGAGGATGCTGACATCATCCATCTCTGGAATTTCAAATCCCGGTATCGCTGACGAGATAACAGGCTGTTCACCGTGTGCCGTATCTGTGGGGAACTCCATACCCGGATTATCCGGCGTCCATAGAATCGTTGGCCCCGTTTCCCCGTCTTCCCAAAATTCATAGCGGTTATTGGGGAAATCGTATTTAAGTAATCTGACACGCACCTGATCACGCCCGCTTTCCATGCTGGTGTGATAACCCACGGCCTTCAGTTTACCGGTTTCCTCATCCTCCACCCACTGATAACGCACGCGGCTGGGGACGGTTCCCTGTTTTTTCGCTACCTCAAGCAACTTCTCGGGTGTCAGTAAGTCTTCTTTTTCGCCTTTCAGGTGATTCTGAATCAACGCTCCCATCAGCAAAAAGCTTTGCGCCATCTGCAACTGACCTTGCCAGATAGAAGGACCAGAAAGGCGTTTCATCTGATGTGTTAATGCCTTAGCTGCATCCTGATTGGCCTGAGCCACAGCGCCACCCGCAGCAGCAGTCGCGCCTGCCTGTGCTGCCGTCCCCGCCATGACCAGTTGCTGAGGTGGCGGCAACATGGCGGCATCGGCTTTCCCCACTATCAGGTTAAATATCGTTGCATACCACGGCTCCATCGGGGGGATTTGAGGCTGGTTAATCACACCGGGAGAGGTTTTGGGTAACGGTTCGTTTTTTCCGATAAATGATTGAGGTGAAACAGCAGAAGACGTATTTTTCTTTTTCGCCGCCTGAGCATACTGCTTCACTTCACCCGGTTTATTCGCCGGAGCGCTGGGTTCACCAACAGGCGCGGAGAAATAGACACTCATGTCCCCGATGTTGCCCTGTGGCTCATCTTTCGTTCCCGCATCCGTACAACCGGCACCACGTAAGCAGGATTTGGCAAAAACAGGCTCGACTGCCAGCATTGGAGTGAATGCCAACAATGGCGCACGGGTCAACGCGGCTTGTTTCGCGCATTCCTGAACCGGAGAACGATGGGGTGTATCACCAATAATGACATTGCCACTACCGGACGCGATGACGCCACCACAATGGATACCATCACCAATACGCGCAGCATTTTTACCGTTAATAATGACGGTCGATGAACCTTCGGCGATTTTTCGGGGATGAACACCATGTGGTGCATTGGGACAGGGGCAACCGTGCAGTAGAACGGTATCGCCTTTTCGGGCAGCAGGCTGACCATTGATAATAACGTCAGGGCTGCCTTCGGTTATTGGTGTCTCAGGGAAGCAGTCGTGACCACTTCCGATATCATTAAGACGGGCAGCACCCGCCATCGTCATTATCCTTTGACAGTAAAAAAACTCCTTAGTGTATGAATATTGGTCGCTTTTTATGGGCGGTTCAATACCGAAACCGCTATCGGATCAAGAAATAGATATTAATAACGAAATTTTTATTTATGGTCAGATATTATTTCCTGCTAAGCCATAAAAATGGCCTGACAAAGCTTCCTCACCAGTCTCACTGAGACAAAGAAACGATGATGTCGGTTTTGATAGCAAGGTAAGCACTATCTAAATAGCTATTTAGGGATTTGAACATTTAAAATTCCAATTATGGAAACCCTGGCTCATCTTCCAGCGTCTCGATTCTTCGGTAGTTTTCGGTTGCATTGCAGAGATTTAAGTGGAATTGATACGCTGCGCTATCTTTTTCCGTGCCTGATGTTACGTATGCACATCGGTCTTTTTTATACCTTTTCCATGAACGTTGATGTTTCTTGAATGCCTTGATGATGTCGTTGTCATTTATTTTAACTAATTCTAAATAACTTTGCGCATTGATGCTTCACTTCCCATTGTGCAAGACCTGTGCTAACGGGGTCCTCACCACCTATGAGTGGAGCGCTATTATGCAAAGCTATTTAGATTTCTTCCTGAAAACTTTTTATTGAGTTTTTTATCAGAATCCTCTGCCATTAAATAAGCACAATGATATATAGCTCTACCGTCATTCTCAGACATTATTTCTTTACACACACCCATTTCACTCTCGTTCAGATAATCGTCAGTCGTTTTTGCATTTAAAACGAAAGAAAAAATAAGAACAAAAAATATTTTTTCATAATCACAACTCCCTTATTCTATTTTCATTTAAATACTTTACTCTATGTCTTCCACGCTCATCTCTCCTAAGATCTGAGTTATTAATTATTAAATAAAGGATATCATCTGTGTTATTCTTTGTTGCTGCTAACATTATTGTATCCCCACGATACCCTTGGTATATAACATCAATAAAAATATCTCTTATCACAGGTTGGAGATCTTCCCAATCAGTCTTTTCTCGAACCTTTTTGTCTTTATTCACCCTAACAAATTCTTTAGTTTGTGCCCCTACCAATTTTGCTGATTGAGATATCTATTATGAGGAAAAAGATACAATTCGTGCGTCAGTCAATATTAACTCGTAGAATACTTATAATTGACCTACCATATTAGCTCGATAGAAAAAAACCTTGCCGTTAGTTTTTCATTTGATGTCACGGACACACCGAGTAATGGAGACGATTTATCTATAGGTTTAATGAGTTGTATAGGATGATGCGATATATTCTCTTCTCTCGTTATTGTATGATTTAACCCTAAGACTTGAATTTGATCTTCATGCTCAGACTGATAGCGATTACCAATAGAATTAACTATAGAGCATCAAAGAGTTAGAAGCAGAACCCGCGTAGCCAAGTGGTGAATCACATCACTCAGGTGATGAAAGAGAAAATAGAGAAATCTCTCACATTGAAATAATGATTAAATTGACGTCGGACAGATATAAAGGCAAGAGTCTTCTTTAACATACTGAATGACACACTGAAAACTCTTGCCTTAATCATAAGATATTAATTACTTAGCCCATACGCCATACGTTTGTAATTCACCCACCTGACGAATAAAGTTATTATATTTTTCACTTTCTTCTTGCGGAAGGGTCATGGTGTTTTTCGCATAGACCGTGATCAAATCGCCATATAGCTTACTAATATTAGAGCTTATTTTCTCATGCGCCTCTACGTCATTATTCTCTTTTAGTTTCTTCACTTCGCTGATGATCCCATCTGCATCTTTCTGCATGTCAGCGTTGGCGAAATTCACCGTTGGTGCATCATAGCTAAATACCATATTAATTGAGTCGTCACCTTCATCCTTAGGCGACTCGGGCTTGAGATCTTCTTTGTAAGTGTTTAATAAATAATCCAACATATCTTTTTTATCAAAGCATTTGGATTGAATATTGCCGTCTGAACTACGGTTACTGGTTTTGATTGATTCTGGGAACGGTTCGTCTAATTGGTAAGTACATTTAAACGTGCTGGCATCAATGACGGAGGCGTTTGCACTTCTGGCCGGCATTTCTAATTGATGCCCGTTTATCGTCACATCATAGGTTACGGGTCTAAATTTATTCTCTTTCCCTTCAACAGCATAAACTTCTGATAATGTATAATAGACATGATTATCAGGATTGATAATTCCGCCTTTATTCTCATCCAACACCATGAATGAGAAAACATCACCTTTACTGTTTTCTAATTTATGCATACCCGAAGAGAGCTTAATTATTCCTTTAGCCCCAGGTAATACATCATAGCTTTCACCATCAACTTTAAATTTAATATTTTTCTCGGTGGGGTTGCTATATTGGAACTTTCCTTTATTACTGGTGAAATCTAAAAGATCACAAGCAGAAACAGAAAGTGTGGCGATACAAATCAATCCTAATTTAAATACCGACTTCATAACATAATTCCCTAATTAAAAATATTATTCCCAATGATTATTACGCTAATGCAATAAAAATTTTAACATATCAATCAAAGTTATATCTTTTGAATTAAGCAAAATCATATACCAAACAGTCTATTATTTCGCGATAACAGATGATGAAATACTGCCTTTTGCCAACACAAGCCGTGTGGAGTATGACGGATCTATAAGGCTATGTAGCCGCCTTATAGATCTGCCTATCAACGTTACCTATCAGGCATTCAGCACAAATTTCTCAATCGCGTAGGCGACACCGTCTTCCGCGTTGGTTTTGGTGACGAACTGGCTGGCTTCTTTCACTTCATCAATCGCGTTGCCCATCGCAACACCGATCCCCGCGTAGTGAATCATCGCCAGATCGTTCTGCTGGTCGCCCAGCGTCATGACGCTTTCGCGTGGAATGCCGAGGTGATCCGCCAGCATCTTCACGCCTTCACCTTTGTTGACGCGCTTATCCAGAATTTCCAGATAGTATTCAGCGCTTTTCATGATGGTGTAACGTTCAAAGGCTTCCGGGGGAAGCTGGCGGATAGCGCGGTCTAATATCTCAGGCTCATCAATCATCATCACTTTCGGGAACGTCAGGCTGCGGTCCATTTCCTCAACCGCGCGATACTTCAACGGCATCCCGGTCAGGTGAGATTCGTGGATGGTGTAAGGGCTGATATCTTTATTCGCGGTATAGACGAAATTGAAGTCCAGCGCGTGGAAATGAACGCCAAGTTTGCAGGCTAACGCTTCAAAATAGCGATAATCATCGAAGCTCAGCGCGGTTTGCGCTACACAATCACCATTGACCGTACGTTGCACCAACGCGCCGTTATTGGTGATGCAGTAACAGCCTTCCTGCTGCAAATTCAGCTCCATCAGGTAACGTTCAACGCCGATATAGGGGCGACCCGTAGCCAGCACGACCTGTACGCCCTTCTCTCTGGCGGCAGCAATCGCGGCTTTTACCGCAGGTGAAATTTGATTGTCGGGCGTCAGTAACGTCCCATCCATATCAATAGCGATCAGTTTTACAGACATAGTTTTTCCAGCATCAGGTTATCTGTTTTCATGCTAACGCGATTCAGCGATGAAGTCGTTAGTGAAATACGGCAGGGTGACAGGCATATGACATACAACGTAAAAAGCCATGCAGTAGACGATTTGCCGATGGCATCCTGGTGCTATCCGCCTCTCACCTTTAAAGGTGAGCTGATTATCCGCGATTCCGTCAGCAAAGGCCCGCAGCCTGATTTCCGCTCACCCGGCAAAGGGTAATCTCTCACATTAATGTTAATTGATTGCCCTATGCCAATTTTTGACATTTTCGCGAGCCACCTAAAGGGATCTTGTGTATCGCCGATAACTTAATCGTAATTTGCATCGCAAAAATACCGTTCATATAAGGGAATGCCCCATAAAAACAAAGGACAGTAATGCATTGATTCTTTTATGAAAAAGTACCTTGTGATACTTGTATTCTAGGGGATATTACGCATATGTCTACTACACTGTTATCGGTTAATCACAGCAACCCCTCCATGCACGCCTCACCAACAGCATCAAAAAGAAAGCTCAGCACACGCATGCTGATGCTTTTGGCTGGCGTTACGACTATCGCGCTCGGATTTATTGTCACTATCAGCCTGCTGATCTGGCAATCCAGCCAACAGCAAAAAACCATCGTCCAGCGCTACCTTGAGCAAACGGCGTACACCAACAGCCACCTGATTCAGCAAAAACTGGATGTCGCACTCCATGCGGCGCGTAATCTGGTGCAGAGCGTTGTCAGCCTACAGGAAGCTGGTAGTGCCGACCGAAAAACCGCAGAAACACTGCTGAAGAATGCACTGAAAAGCCACCCTGATTTTCTTTCCATGTCGCTGGCATGGGAACCCAATGCGTTTGACGGAAAAGATCAAGACTATGCGAGTCTGCCCGATCAGGACCCGCAAGGCCGCTTCGTCCGTTATGTTGACCGTGATACCGCAGGCAACATTGTGCTGCATAATCTGCTGGATTATGAAACGCCCGGCAGCGGTGATTACTATCTTCTGCCGAAGAAACGCCAGCAAGAAGTGATTCTGGAACCGTATAGCTACCCTTACAACGGCGTCGATGTCCTGCTGACTTCGATCGCCGTGCCCATCATCATCAACAATACGTTTTACGGCTCCGTCACCGCGGATTTTGCGCTGGATACGCTGCAACAGCTCACCAACACCATCAAGCCCTATGAAGGCACGGGCTACGCGCAGTTGCTATCCCACACGGGTGCCTACATTTCTCATCCCGATAAATCACGGGTGACCAAAAAAATTGAAAACGACCCAGCGCTACTGGAGCACGTCATCAAAGGTCAGCCATATCAGATCGAACGTGATAATGCCGTACTGAACACCCCGGCATTTAACGTGTATGTGCCAATAACCATCGGCCATACCGATACGCCCTGGATGCTCGGCCTGTCAGCCCCTGTCGATGTAGTAATGGCGGAAACGATGCAACAGCGCAACGTGGGGCTGCTGCTGATGGTACTGAGTATCGTGGTGGTTTCCGGCATATTGGGCATCATCTTTAACCGCCAGGTCGCCCGCCCGATTGGCGGAGAACCCGCACAGGCAGCGCAAATTGCCCTGTCCATTGCACAAGGGGATCTAACACAGAACATCCCCGTGCAGCAGAAGGACAACGGCAGTATTTTTTACGCCATGAACGCCATGCAGACACAGTTGAGAGATATCGTCGAGCAACTGATTAGCACCAGCGAATCCGTCAGCCACGGGGCAACCGAAATTGCAGCAGGCAACACCGATCTGGCTTCCCGTACCGAGCAACAGGCGGCGGCACTGGAAGAAACCGCCGCCAGCATGGAGCAAATTACGGCAACGGTGAAACAGAATGCAGACAATGCCCATAACGCCACCACACTGGCACAGAATGCCGCGTATATCGCCCAGAAAGGCGACAAGATTGTCGGTCAGGTTGTCGAAATAATGCGGGAGATCGACGATAGTTCACAGAAAATTGCCGACATTACCGGCATCATCAGCGGCATTGCGTTTCAGACCAATATTCTGGCACTCAACGCGGCAGTAGAAGCCGCCAGAGCGGGTGAACAAGGGCGTGGTTTTGCCGTCGTTGCCAACGAAGTGCGCAACCTCGCGCAGCGTAGCGCCAGTGCGGTAAAAGATATCACTGCGCTAATGACGGAATCCGCTAGCCGCGTCGATAGCGGCGTTACGCTGGCCCACAACGCGGGTGAAACGATGCGGGATATGCTGCATGCCGTCACCTCGGTAAAAGACATCATGGATGAGATCGTCTCAGCATCGGATGAACAATCGCGTGGAATCAGTCAGGTGACGCAGGCTGTTCACGAGATGGATGGCGTTACCCAACAGAACGCCGCGCTGGTGCAGGAAGCTACGGCTGCTGCCGCCTCGCTGGAAGAACAGGCCCGACAGCTCGCGCAAACCGTGCTGGTATTCAAGCTCTCTTAACGCTTGCCGCCCTGCAATCTACCGCGCCGGATGGTACGGTAGATTTCAGGTTTATGGATTGCTAAATAACCGATCATAAACATGCTGTAGATGGCGCTCCATGCAAGCACGGGCGCGCACGGGATCGCGCTCCACAATCGCCATAGCGATATCATGATGATCTTGCTGTAACGCCACAGGAAAATCCTCCTGCGCGTAGTGGCTTTCCAGCCGGACAAAGCGCGAACTTGTGCGTTTGTTCCACAAATTCTCCATCATGTCACGTAGCACTTCATTACCGCTCATTTCACCAATCAGTAGATGAAAGCGCTTATCTTCGCTCAGAAACTTTTCATCGTTGGCATTGAGCTGCGTGAGATCCTGCATAATGTCCATCAGCTCGGTTCGCTGATCTTCGTTACCGTTGCGCGCCGCCATTTCCGCCAATAACCCTTCAAAAGCCTGACGAGCCAGAATCAGCGATTTAAGACTGAACTCCTCGTCAGGTTGCGATTGCGCAGCCAGAGGCAAGGGGTTGCTGACAAACACGCCATTGCCGGTGCGAATCTCAATCCACCCGGTAATTTCTAATGCAATCAATGCTTCACGGATCGACGAACGGCTCACACTGAGTTGTTTAGCCAAATCTCGCTCAGAGGGCAGCATATCCCCCGGTAAAAACTGCCCATTTTGAATGCAGTTAATCAGCAGATTCGATATTTGACGATACAAACGCTCTACTTTGAGCGCGGGTAAATCCATAACTCCTCCAACCGAATTCAGGCTTGCACGGGCTGTACGATGCTGACGCGAAGCTTACCATATGCGAAGAATTCGCTCGCCTTTTTCATCTACGGCGGCCTTTTTCATAACAACAGAAAATGAGAAACACATCACAGTAATTACCGCCATCTTGCGGAATACTTTTCAAATCTTGTGGCCTGACCACCAGACCATCAGTCCAGTCCCGACAATATTGCTCCATAAAATATTCCAGGGTTCTAAAGATTATGATTGCTGTTGAGGATAAAAATAATGTCTACCACCTCATTGGATCATTCGCCGACAGCGCAGCCTACTGACCGGCTTAAACGCATCCAGACTGTTTCTTTACTTCTATTGTTTCTTGCAGGGATCATCAATTTTCTCGATCGCGGTTCGTTGTCAATTGCGAACGCAGCCATTCGTGCCGATCTGGGATTGTCTGCCACGGAATTTGGCGTGCTCCTGTCTGCGTTTTCACTCTCCTATGGCATTTCGCAGTTACCCAGCGGGCTGTTACTCGATCGCTTTGGCCCTCGCGTTGTTCTGGGTGCCGGTTTGCTGTTCTGGTCAAGTATGCAGGCGCTGGCTGGCATGGTGAATAATTTCTCACATTTCATCATGTTGCGTATTGGTTTGGGGATCGGTGAAGCGCCTTTTATGCCCAGTGGCGTAAAAGTGATCAACGATTGGTTCACCGCGAAAGCGCGCGGCCTGCCAATGGGGATCTTCAATTCATCGACCACCATCGGCCAGGCTTTTGCACCACCAATTCTGGTCGCGCTGATGCTGGCATTTGGCTGGCGTATGATGTTTGTCATCATTGGTATCGCGGGTATCGCCATCGCACTGTGCTGGTATGCCTGGTATCGCAACCGTGACACATTCGTGCTGACTCAGGAAGAGAAAGACTACCTCAATGCCGGCACCAAGCCCGTGTCGCAAACACGCGTTACGCTAAAAGAATGGGGCGCATTGTTTAAACGCCGCACCGTATGGGGGATGATCCTTGGCTTTAGCGGTGTCAACTACACCGGTTGGCTATATCTCTCCTGGCTACCGGGTTACCTTCAGGCTGAACGCGGCCTGAGTCTGGTAAACACCGGATGGGTTGCTGCCATTCCCTTCCTTTGTGGCTCTATCGGCATGCTCATCAATGGCACCGTCGCGGATCGGCTGGCACGCAGAGGCTACTCTCTTGCCAAAAGTCGTAAAGCACTCATCTGCTTGGGTCTGGTGTGCTCGGCGGCATGTACGCTACTGGTTGTTCAATCGACCTCCACGTCAATGGCTGTCGCGTTTATTAGTCTGGCGCTATTTTTTGTCCACTTCGCGGGAACGTCAGCGTGGGGGTTAGTACAGGTGATGGCCCCCTCGCGTATGGTCGCTTCAGTCAGCAGCATCCAGAATTTCGGTAGCTTCATTTTCGCGTCTTTCGCCCCTATCGTCACCGGCTGGGTGGTAGACAAAACGCACTCATTTAATCTGGCACTTGTGGTGTGCTCTTGTGTGACGTTTGCAGGTGCGTTGGCTTACTTCTTTATCGTGAAAAATCCTATCGAAGAAGCCTCAGAAGCATAACATCAGTAGCTATTCTCGATATTTAGTAGGAGTAACATTATGGAACATACATGGCGCTGGTACGGCCCTAACGATCCCGTATCATTAGACGATGCCCGTCAGGCGGGAGCAACGGGCATCGTCACTGCGTTGCACCACATCCCAAACGGTGAAGTGTGGTCGGTAGCGGAAATTCAGAAACGGCAGGCGCAATTAGCAGAAAAAGGTCTGGTGTGGTCTGTCGTTGAAAGTATCCCCGTCCACGAAGAAATCAAAACACACACTGGCCGTTATCAGGAACATATCGCCAACTACCAGCAATCCCTGCGTAATCTCGGAAGCTGTGGAATTGATACGGTCTGCTATAACTTCATGCCGATTCTGGACTGGACGCGTACCGATCTGGCATACCCGATGCCGGATGGTTCCCGCGCCCTACGTTTCGATCACATTGCCTTCGCCGCGTTCGAATTGCATATCCTCAAGCGTCCCGGCGCAGAGCAGGACTACAGTGACGATGAGCGTACGGAGGCAAACGCCTATTTTGCGGCCATGAGCGCGCAGGATATTGATACGCTGACCCGCAATATCATTGCGGGCCTGCCGGGAGCGGAAGAGGGTTATACGCTGGATCAATTTCAGGCGCAATTAGACCGCTATAACGGTATCGATCACGCCCAATTGCGGGAAAATATGGCGTACTTCCTGAAAGCCATCGTTCCCGTCGCCGAACAAGCAGGGATTGTGCTCGCGGTTCACCCTGACGATCCACCGCGTCCGATTCTCGGTTTACCGCGTATTGTCTCAACCATTGAAGACATGCAGTGGCTGAAAGAAACCGTCGATAGTGTCCACAACGGTTTTACGCTGTGTACCGGCTCATATGGGGTACGTGCAGATAACGATCTGGTGAAGATGACAGAAACCTATGCTGACCGTATTCACTTTATGCACCTGCGTGCCACGAAACGCGAGGCGAACCCAAACAGTTTCCATGAAGCCGACCATCTGGATGGCGATGTCGATATGGTGGGCGTGGTAAAAGCCGTGCTCGCGGAAGAACAAAAACGCCGCCGTCAGGGAAATCTACGTGCTATCCCGATGCGCCCCGACCACGGTCACCAAATGCTCGATGACCTGAAGAAGAAGACCAATCCGGGTTATTCAGCCATTGGTCGTCTACGCGGGCTGGCAGAGGTGCGCGGCGTTGAAGTGGCACTGAAGAAGACGTTTTTCGCGCAAGACTAGCGGTTAACGTCGCGTAATGAGCCGATCTTGCGATCTCCACGAGATCGGCTTCCCCGCACCAATTTGTCACGATTTTCGCCTGCCATCTTGCCAAACCGTTGGCCTCATCCCACCAATCTCAAGAATATAAGCGTATGCTAAGCTCATGACGTATCAGATGAAGAACTGGCGCACTTTCCGCCTCTTTCATGAGTAACCCGATGAAGATATCGATCCCCCTGTTGGCGCAAATTTCATCCGCCCATCTGGTGAGCCACTTCCATATGATGGTGCTGCCCGCGCTCATTCCGCTGCTGTCAGCCCAGCGTGATATCAGCTTTGTCGAACTGGGTTTTGCGCTCAGCGTGTTCAACATTGTTTCTGCCTGCACCCAAACGCCCATCGGTTTTATGGTGGATCGCATTGGTGCTCGCCGCACATTACTCGCGGGTTTAGCTCTCGGGAGCCTCTGTTTCATCTCACTCGGCTTTTCGGACAACTATCTCTGGCTGATTGTTGCGATGGGGTTAGCTGGCGTAGCAAACGCGGTTTATCATCCGGCAGACTATGCCTTACTGTCGCGCGGGATTGATGAGAAGCGCATGGGGCGTGCGTTCTCGGTGCATACCTTTTCCGGCTTTCTGGGCACCGCGATTGCGCCTGGCATTTTGCTCGCCGTTGCCGCCTTTGCCGGTATTGAGAGCGCCTTCATCGTTTCCGGCCTCATTGGCCTACTGACGATACCGCTGCTTCTGATGGATCGTGATGAACCCAGTCGAGTGAAACCTACAACGGCGGCAACAAGTGCACAATCGGGTAAATCACGCCCCCCTGTGTTCACGCTGCCGATTCTGGCGCTGCTGATTCTGTTCCTGTTGCTGAATTTAAGTACCGGATCGATTCAGAACTTCTCGGTCACGGCGTTGGTGACGGGCTACGATCTGTCGCTGTCACAGGCTAACGTGGCACTGACTGCGTTCCTGTTCGCCAGCGCCTTTGGCGTATTGGCAGGCGGCTCGCTGGCGGATAAAACCAAACGCCACGGGCTGGTGGCAACCGCGGCATTGGCCGTCACTGCCGTGCTGGTCAGTATCGTTGCCTTGTATACCTTACCTACCGTCGTGCTGGTGCCATTGCTGGCTGCGGCCGGTTTCCTCTCTGGGATGATCGCACCTTCACGGGATATGCTGGTACGCGCCGCCTCACCGCCGGGGGCGGAAGGACGCGTATTTGGCATTGTTTCCACCGGCTTCAACATCGGTGGCGCGGCGGGGCCGGTGCTGTTCGGCTGGCTGCTGGACAACGGTCATCCTCACGCCATTTTCTGGTCTGCCGTTATCTTTATGCTGATCACCGCTTTTATCACGCTGCTACAGGAAATGCGTAGCGCCAAACGACGTGCATTGGCCTGATAAAAATAAAAAAAGCCAGCTCCACAGGGGGGCTGGCTCCGGTTGCTGATAAACCGATCGACCAAGCGGTGATAATGGATAGATCGTAAAGACGCTGTAAACACATCCATGGCGCAAACGCTTTACTCTTCTATTTCACTATCACCGTTTTCACTCTTCAGAAAGGTTGATCAACCGTCAGAATCTATCTGAATCAGATATCGATATTCATCGCCTTCAGGGCGTTCTCTTCGATAAATGCACGGCGCGGTTCAACGGCATCACCCATCAGGGTCGTGAACAGTTCATCGGCAGCAATCGCGTCTTTCACCGTCACGCGCAGCATGCGGCGGCTGGTCGGATCCATCGTGGTTTCCCACAGTTGATCCGGGTTCATTTCACCCAGACCTTTATAACGCTGTACGGTCAGGCCACGGCGTGACTCTTTCACCAGCCACTCCAGCGCCTGTTCAAAGCTGGCCACTGGCTGACGACGCTCACCACGCTCGATGTATGCATCTTCCTCAATCAGACCACGCAATTTTTCGCCCAGTTGATTCAGCTTGCGATACTCGCTACCAGTGACAAATCCTGCACCCAGCGGATAGTCAGTATCCACACCGTGCGTACGCACGCGCAGCGCCGGTTCAAAGACGCCACGTTCTTCATCGTGGTGAATCACAAAGCTGTAGGTGCTGCCGTGCAATTCGTTTTCGTTCAGGCTGCTAACCAGCGATTCCGCCCACGCCTGCACGTTCGCACGTTCGCTGAGATCGGCTTCGGACAGCGTCGGTTGGTAGATCAGACGGTTCAACAATGCGCGTGGGAAGCGGCGCTCCATGCGACCAATTTGTTTCTGCACGGCATAATGCTCAGAAACCAGTCTCTCCAGCGGTTCCCCCGCTAGTGCCGGAGCCTGTGCATTGGTGTGCAACGTTGCGCCGTCCAGTGCCAGCATAATCTGGTACTGATCCATCGCTTCATCGTCTTTAATGTACTGTTCTTGCTTACCTTTTTTCACCTTATACAGCGGCGGCTGCGCAATATAAACGTGGCCACGCTCGACGATTTCAGGCAGTTGACGATAGAAGAAGGTCAACAGCAGGGTACGGATGTGCGAACCATCCACATCCGCATCGGTCATGATGATGATGTTGTGATAACGCAGTTTGTCCGGGTTGTACTCATCGCGGCCAATACCGCAGCCCAGCGCGGTGATCAGCGTCGCCACTTCCTGCGAAGACAGCATCTTGTCAAAGCGGGCTTTTTCCACGTTGAGGATTTTACCCTTCAGCGGCAGAATCGCCTGATTCTTACGGTTACGCCCCTGCTTGGCAGAGCCGCCCGCTGAGTCCCCTTCCACTAAGTACAGTTCAGACAGCGCCGGGTCACGTTCCTGACAATCCGCCAGTTTGCCCGGCAGGCCAGCCAGATCGAGCGCCCCTTTACGGCGTGTCATATCACGCGCTTTACGCGCCGCTTCACGGGCACGAGCGGCATCGATAATTTTGCCGACCACGATTTTGGCGTCTGACGGGTTTTCCATCAGATAATCCACCAGCTTCTCGTTCATCAGTGACTCAACCGCGGTTTTCACTTCGGAAGAAACCAGCTTGTCTTTGGTCTGCGAGGAGAACTTCGGATCCGGCACTTTCACGGAAACCACGGCAATCAGCCCTTCACGCGCATCGTCACCGGTGGCGCTGACTTTGGCTTTCTTGCTGTAGCCTTCTTTATCCATGTAGGTATTCAGCGTACGGGTCATCGCAGCACGGAAACCGGCCAGGTGCGTACCACCGTCACGCTGCGGAATGTTGTTGGTAAAGCAGTAAATGTTTTCCTGAAAACCATCGTTCCACTGCAACGCGACTTCTACGCCGATATCGTCTTTCACCGTTGAGAAATAAAACACGTTCGGGTGAATTGGCGTCTTATTACGGTTCAGGTAATCAACGAATGCCTTGATACCACCGTCATAATGGTAGTGATCCGCTTTATCTTTCTCACGCTCGTCGATCAGGCGAATAGACACGCCAGAGTTCAGGAACGATAGCTCACGCAGACGCTTGGCCAGAATTTCATACTCGAACTCCACCACATTGGTGAAGGTTTCGTGGCTCGGCCAGAAGCGCACCGTCGTACCGGTTCTGTTGGTTTCACCCGTGACCGCCAGCGGTGCCTGCGCCACGCCGTGTTTATAAGTCTGCTCGTGCAGTTTCCCGTCGCGGTGGATAACCAGTTTCAGCTTTTCCGACAGGGCGTTAACCACGGAAACCCCAACGCCGTGTAGGCCGCCGGAGACTTTATACGAGTTATCATCAAACTTACCGCCCGCGTGCAGCACGGTCATGATCACTTCCGCGGCGGAGATCCCTTCTTCTTCATGAATCCCCGTCGGAATACCACGGCCATCGTCCTGCACCGATACCGAGTTATCGGCATGAATGGTAATGACAATGTCTTTACAATAGCCAGCGAGCGCTTCGTCGATAGCGTTGTCCACAACCTCGAATACCATGTGATGCAGGCCAGTACCGTCGTCCGTATCGCCGATATACATACCTGGGCGTTTACGTACCGCATCCAGTCCTTTCAATACCTTGATACTTGAGGAGTCATAAGAATTCGACATCAACGTTTCTCGCTCATTTTAGTCCTGTGATTGAACCGTTATTTTACCCTGTTCCACGCGGAACATCTTGCCCTTTTCACCGATCATGTCGTCTATCTGTTCAGCGCTGACCGCACTGACAAAAACCTGCGCATGGGTGGCTTTCAACCGTTCAGCCAGCAAACGGCGGCGGGTACTATCCAGTTCGGAAGCAAAATCATCAATCAGATACAGACAGCGCAGCCCGTTCTGACGGGTAAGAAACTCACCCTGGGCCAGCCTCAGCGCACACATCAGCAGCTTTAGCTGGCCACGAGACAGCATATCCTCGACCGCCACACCGCTGGCGCGGATGCGGAAATCGGCTTTATGCGGCCCCAGCGCCGTATACCCTAACATACGGTCGCGGTCGAACTGCCGTTCCAGCAGTTCGGCATACTCACTTTCTTTATCCCAACCGCGCTGGAAAGAGAAACTGAGCGAAAATTCAGGCAAAAATTGCGTACAGGTCGTGGCGATATCGTTGGCAATCGCCGCGCTGTACTGCGCACGCCATTCGCTGATACGGTCCGCCAGCGGCACCAGTTCCTGATCCCAGGCTCTAAGTTGCCCATAATGACTCACCTGACGCAGCGCCGCATTACGCTGGCGCAACAAACGCTTCATGTTGCTCCAGGCCGCGAAAAAGCCGGGGTCATTATGAAAACAGCCCCAGTCAAGAAAGGCGCGGCGATATTTCGGCCCGCCGTTAAGCAAGGTAAATCCCTCGGGGGTAATAAGCTGTATCGGCAACAGTTGCGCCAGTTCAGCCACTTTATGACCGTCGCTGCCGTCGATTCGCACCTTGCTGTCACCCTGACGGTTTTTACTTAACCCGACAGATCGCTCCGTTTCCGTGCCGTCAATACGGCCATGCAGCACAAATTCCGATTGATCGTGACGAATGACACGCCCCGCCTGAACGCTGCGAAACGCCCGTCCGTGCCCTAACGTATAAATCGCTTCCAGCACGCTGGTTTTACCGCTGCCGTTGGCGCCCACTAAAAAGTTAAAACCGGGAACCAGCGCCAGATCGGCCGCTTCGATATTGCGAAAATCTTTGATGAGAAGACGAGTAAGGGCCATACGACGCTATTTGTGTGAGTAAAGGCAGGCTGGATAAGCCCGCCTATTTGCTAGAGGCGCATTGGCATGACGACATAGGCCGCCGCCCGGCTGGCGCTATCTTCGATCTGCACGCTGGAAACGGAATCGGTCAGCAGCAAACGCACACCGTCGCATTTCAGCGCATTCAGCACATCCAGTACGTAGCTCACGTTAAAGCCGATCTCCATCTCAGTGCCGTCGTACTGCACATCCAGAATCTCTTCCGCTTCTTCCTGCTCTGGGTTATTGGCGGTAATTTTGAGTTGATTCTGGATAAGATGCAGACGCACACCGCGGAATTTCTCATTCGACAGAATCGCCGCACGGGAGAACGCCTGCTTAAGCAGATCGCAACTGGCTTCCAGCGTTTTATCCGGGTTCTTCGGTAATACGCGGCGATAATCAGGAAAACGCCCATCAACCAGCTTCGACGTGAAAATAAAATCACCGACATGCGCGCGAATGTTGTTGCTGCCGATTTGCAACTGCAACGGCGTATCACCGCCATCCAGCAGGCGCACCAGTTCCATCACGCCTTTACGCGGCACAATCACCGAATGTGACGGTAATGATTGACCCACCGGCATAGAGCAAACCGCCAGACGGTGGCCGTCGGTCGCGACCGTACGTAGCTCTTCGCCTTCGGTTTCAAACAGCATACCGTTGAGGTAATAGCGCACATCCTGATGCGCCATCGAAAACTGCGTCGCTTCGATCAAACGCTTCATCGTCGCCTGCGGCAGAGAGAATTCAACGTCACTCTGCCAGTCATCCAGATTAGGGAAATCCGCGGCGGGGAGCGTGGACAGCGAAAAACGACTGCGGCCAGAACGCACCAGCATGCGATCGCCATCCAGCATAATGGTGATTTCAGCGCCTTCCGGCAAACCCCGGCAAATATCAAACAGTTTGCGGGCAGGGACGGTCGTGGCACCCGGCTCATGCGGCTGCGTCAGCGCCACTTTCGCCACCATCTCCATTTCCAGATCGGTCCCGGTCAGCGACAGCGCGCCTTCCGTCACCTGAATCAGCAGGTTGCCCAGAATCGGTAAAGTCGGTCGACCGCCCAGCGGGCTGCTGACCTGTTGTAATGGCTTTAACAGACGTTCGCGTTCAACAATAAATTTCATCATGTTATGAAGATAGTGTTCTGATTAAATTGGAAAAATCTTCTTTGATGTCGTGGCTTTCTTCACGCAACTGCTCAATCTTGCGGCAGGCATGCAACACCGTGGTATGGTCACGCCCGCCAAACGCATCGCCGATCTCCGGCAGGCTGTGATTCGTCAGTTCTTTCGCCAACGCCATCGCCATCTGGCGTGGACGCGCCACCGAGCGGGAACGACGTTTAGACAGCAGGTCGGCTACCTTGATTTTATAGTATTCCGCCACCGTCTTTTGAATATTGTCGATAGTAACCAGTTTTTCCTGCAACGCCAGCAGATCGCGCAGCGCCTCGCGCACAAAATCAATGGTGATCGAGCGGCCAGTAAAATTGGCATTCGCAATGACGCGGTTCAGTGCGCCTTCCAGCTCACGCACGTTGGAACGCAGGCGTTTAGCAATAAAGAACGCCACTTCGCCCGGCAGGCGAATATCATTTTCATCCGCCTTTTTCATCAGAATCGCCACGCGGGTTTCCAGCTCTGGCGGTTCAATGGCGACCGTTAACCCCCAGCCGAAGCGGGATTTCAGGCGATCTTCCACGCCGTTGATCTCTTTCGGATAGCGGTCAGACGTCAGGATGATTTGCTGATTGCCTTCCAGCAGCGCGTTAAAGGTATGGAAGAACTCTTCCTGCGAACGCTCTTTATTCGCAAAGAATTGGATATCATCGATCAGCAGCGCATCAACGGAACGGTAGTAGCGTTTGAACTCTTCAATCGCATTGTTCTGCAACGCTTTTACCATATCCTGCACGAAACGCTCGGAGTGCATGTAGACCACCTTCGCGTTGGGTTTGCGGGCAATGATGCCATTCCCCACCGCGTGCAACAGGTGCGTTTTACCCAGGCCCGTGCCGCCATAAAGAAACAGCGGGTTATACGCGCCGCCGGGGTTATCGGCCACCTGGCGCGCCGCTGCACGAGCTAACTGGTTCGATTTACCTTCAACGAAGTTATCAAACGTATGCTTGGGGTTCACATTGGAACGGTAAGTATGCTCCGCCTGCGCAGGGGAATTATCCCAGCTTGGGCGTACCGGTGCTGAACGCACCTGCTGCTGAGGGGCTGCGCTGACCGGCTTATGGTGCGACGGTGCGGGCTGACTGATAGTTTGAACCAGCGGTTTACTTCCCACTTCAAAACGCAGCAAAGGGGCATCCATCCCGCAAAAATCATTCAGCAGACCATTGATATTATTTAAATATTTATCACGAACCCAATCCAGCACAAAACGATTGGGGGCGTAGAGCGCCAGAGTGTTATCACTCAGCTCCGCCTGCAATGGGCGTATCCACATACTGAATTCTGTGGCAGGTAACTCATCCTGCAAACGGGCAAGACACTGCTGCCAAAGCGAAAGCGACACGGCGGACTCCACTCGAACAAGAACGATCAAAAGAAAAGAATAAGGCGTTATTTATGTAACTCATGATTTTTTGGCGCCTGCATGATCCACGATTGCTTCACTCACAATTCAGACCGCAGACACACCACATCGCGTGGCGATTGACCTCGACGATCCCACCCAAAGGATCGCCAACGGGGTTGCGGATCATAACCTAATCCACACCAGAGATCTTCCCCTTCTGCACAGTTTCGATCCTTTTTATCCACAGGCTATTCTTATCGCGACTCCCCGTAGCGCGCCAAATCGACGGCGGGTACACATTTTACCGCCCCGATGTGCCGCGCATCCAAGCATACCTTTGGCGCCACGATCGTTACGGTGACGTCGATCATGATCCCACCGGACAGATCGTAGAAGGATCCTTGCGCTTTGCAATAGAGTCCGTATAATTCGCTGCCCGCGCGTCTACGCCTTTTCTGTGCTCTGGCAGGCAGGAATTCCAAAAATAATCGGAATGGCTGGCGTGTTAAGTGTGATGTTAATTGACTCAGGACTGTACAATTATTACAATCCTGCCTCTTTCCGTTATATAGCTGTGATATGCGATTGAGGCGTCGGTCATTTTCACGCCGAACAGCCAAACGCGTTTACTGTGAAGTTATAATTTTCCAAGTTTAGGTAGAAATCGCCATGAAACGCACTTTCCAACCGTCCGTATTGAAGCGTAACCGTAGCCATGGTTTCCGTGCTCGTATGGCCACCAAGAATGGTCGTCAAGTTCTGGCCCGCCGTCGTGCGAAAGGCCGTGCTCGTCTGTCTGTTTCTAAGTAATAAAAGCTAACCCACCGAGTGGTTAAGCTCGCATTTCCCAGGGAGTTACGTTTGTTAACTCCCAGTCATTTCACTTTCGTCTTCCAGCAACCGCAACGGGCTGGCACGCCGCACATCACCATCCTCGGCCGCCTGAACTCGCTGGGGCATCCCCGCATCGGTCTTACCGTCGCCAAAAAGCATGTAAAACGTGCTCATGAACGCAATCGGATTAAACGCCTGACGCGCGAAAGCTTTCGCCTGCACCAACATTCGTTGCCCGCAATGGATTTTGTCGTACTGGTGAAAAAAGGGGTGTCTGAACTGGATAACCGCACTCTGACGGAAGCATTGGAAAAATTATGGCGTCGGCACTGTCGTTTGGCTCCCGACTGCTGATAGGGTTGATACGCGGTTATCAACTCGTTATCAGCCCGTTACTCGGACCACATTGCCGGTTCCGGCCAACGTGTTCGCAATACGGTATTGAAGCAATACGCAGGTTCGGCATGATAAAAGGCTGTTGGTTGACGCTTAAACGCGTATTAAAATGCCATCCTTTGAACCCTGGTGGTGATGATCCCGTACCGCCAAAAACCGACAATAACAGAGAACATTAACGATGGATTCGCAACGCAATCTTCTTCTCATCGCTCTGCTATTCGTAACCTTTATGCTTTGGCAGGCGTGGGAAACGGATAAAAATCCGCCAGCAACCACGCAGGCCATACAGCAGGCGACGAACGCAGTGACCGGTGATGCTACCAACCAGGGCGTACCGGCCAGCGGTCAAGGCAAGTTGATCACGGTGAAAACCGATGTGCTGTCGCTGACAATCAACACCCGTGGCGGCGATATTGAGCAAGCGCACCTGCTGGCTTACCCGGACACATTAGGTTCAGATAAACCTTTCCATCTGCTGGAAACCACATCCGAGTTTGTCTATCAGGCTCAGAGCGGTTTGACTGGCAAAAATGGCCCGGACAACCCGGCTAACGGCCCACGTCCACTGTTTACCACTACGCAAGAGAGCTTCGAGCTGGCGGAGGGTCAGAGCGAACTGCGTATCCCGCTGACCTACACCGCGGCTGATGGCGTGACGTACACCAAAACGTTCCTTCTGAAACGTGGCGACTATGCACTGAACGTTGACTATAGCGTCAATAACACCAGCGCTCAGCCTCTGGAATTGACGCTGTTCGGTCAGTTAAAGCAGTCTATCGATCTGCCTAAGCACCGCGATACCGGCAGCAGCAACTTTGCACTGCACACGTACCGTGGTGCAGCGTTCTCTTCCAGTGAAGACAAGTACAAAAAGTACAGCTTCAGCGACATGGACGAAAACCTGAACATCAATACCAACGGTGGCTGGGTAGCGATGTTGCAACAGTACTTCGCTACCGCGTGGATCCCGACGACAGCAGGCGCTAATACCTTCTATACCAGCAAACTCGGTAACGGCCAGGCCGCGATTGGCTTTAAAGCCGCCCCGGTTGTGGTTGCTGCGGGTAGCCAACAGAGCCTGAACGCCACCCTGTGGGTCGGCCCGGAAATTCAGGACAAGATGGCCGCAGTCGCGCCGCATCTGGATCTGACGGTGGATTACGGCTGGCTGTGGTTCATCTCTCAGCCGCTGTTTAAGTTGCTAAAATTCCTGCATAGCTTTATCGGTAACTGGGGCTTCTCCATCATTGCCATTACCTTTATCGTGCGCGGCATCATGTATCCGCTAACGAAAGCGCAATACACCTCAATGGCGAAAATGCGCTTACTGCAACCTAAATTGCAGGCGATGCGTGAGCGTATTGGTGATGACAAACAGCGCATGAGTCAGGAAATGATGGCGCTGTACAAGTCAGAGAAAGTGAACCCGCTGGGCGGCTGCTTCCCACTGCTGATTCAGATGCCAATCTTCCTGGCACTGTATTACATGCTGATGGGTTCCGTTGAACTGCGTCACGCGCCGTTTGCTTTGTGGATCCATGACTTGTCTGCACAAGACCCGTACTACATTCTGCCGATCCTGATGGGTGTAACGATGTTCTTCATCCAGAAGATGTCGCCCACCACCGTGACCGACCCAATGCAGCAGAAGATCATGACCTACATGCCGGTCATCTTTACGGTCTTCTTCCTGTGGTTCCCGTCAGGTCTGGTGATGTACTACATCGTCAGCAACCTGGTGACGATTCTCCAGCAGCAGTTGATCTATCGCGGTCTGGAAAAACGTGGCTTGCATAGCCGCGAGAAAAAATAATCCGGTTGATGGTTAACCGATAGAAAGCGTAAGGCGGTCATTGACCGCCTTATTTTTTAACCGCTGTGTTATCAGCCAACAATAATCTGCCACACCGGCATCAACGCAGAGAGAACATCATGAGCAATACCGACACCATCGTCGCCCAAGCCACGCCACCGGGACGCGGAGGCGTAGGTATTTTACGCATTTCAGGGCAGGCCGCCGCCGAAGTCGCGCATGCCGTTCTGGGTAAGCTCCCCAAGCCGCGCCACGCCGACTATCTGCCGTTCCGTGATGCTAACGGCACCACACTCGATCAGGGCATTGCCCTCTGGTTTCCCGGCCCGAACTCCTTTACGGGCGAAGACGTCCTTGAACTTCAGGGTCACGGCGGCCCGGTGATTCTTGATTTGCTGCTGCAACGTATTCTGACGCTGCCCAACGTGCGCATTGCACGTCCCGGTGAATTCTCAGAACGTGCTTTCCTGAACGACAAACTCGATCTCGCGCAGGCAGAAGCCATTGCCGACCTGATTGACGCCAGCTCGGAACAGGCTGCTCGCTCCGCGCTGAACTCTCTGCAAGGCGTATTTTCCACCCGTATAAACCAGTTGGTGGAAGCACTTACTCACCTGCGAATCTACGTCGAGGCAGCGATCGATTTTCCGGATGAAGAGATCGACTTTCTCTCCGATGGCAAAATCGAGGCACAGCTCAATGACGTGATGGCTGACTTAAACGCGGTAAGAGCAGAAGCGCATCAGGGCAGCCTGCTGCGTGAAGGAATGAAGGTGGTGATTGCAGGGCGTCCGAATGCCGGAAAATCCAGCTTACTCAATGTGTTAGCTGGTCGTGAAGCCGCCATTGTCACGGATATCGCAGGCACCACGCGTGACGTATTACGTGAACATATCCACATCGACGGCATGCCGCTGCATATCATCGACACCGCAGGGCTACGCGATGCCAGCAACGAAGTCGAACGCATTGGTATTGAGCGTGCCTGGCAGGAAATTGAACAGGCCGACCGCGTGCTGTTCATGGTCGATGGCACCACCACGGAAGCGACGGAGCCTGAACAGATCTGGCCTGAATTTATGGCGCGCCTGCCGAAAACACTACCGATTACCGTGGTGCGTAACAAAGCGGACATCACTGGCGAAACACTCGGCATCGAAGAGGTGAACACTCACTCACTTATTCGCCTTTCCGCCCGTACGGGTGAAGGTGTTGAAACGCTGCGCGATCACCTCAAGCAAAGCATGGGGTTCACCAGCAACACGGAAGGCGGTTTTCTGGCACGTCGCCGTCACCTGCAAGCACTGGAACTGGCCGCACAGCATCTGATTCAGGGTAAAGAACAGCTAGTGAGCGCCTACGCGGGCGAACTGCTAGCGGAAGAACTGCGGCTGGCGCAGCAGTCCCTGAGTGAAATCACCGGCGAATTCACCTCCGATGACCTGTTGGGGCGTATTTTTTCGAGCTTCTGTATTGGGAAATGATTCGCTCTCCCCGATATTATTCATCGGGGAAATTACTCCCATCCGCTCATGAGCCGTCTCGATCTGGCCTACAACCCGGCCAGAATTGCCTCACCAATTGCAACGCACCGACACTGTTTTGCCCCACTTTCGCCAGCAGATCAAACGGCTGGGTGGAGTCAGCGTGATGTCTGGCGACAATGCGTCTTCTGATATCCGGGTTATCCGGAACAAATTGTCGAAGAAATTATAAACGTCATCACCTTGATAGGGCTGATGACGTAGCGGCATAGAAAGCGAAATGGGGCGATTCCCAGGCAGCCCTAGCCAGTTTGCATCATAGGAAAAATGATGTGTTCCACTACCCGTTTTGGTCAGAATCCCCACCCGATAGCCGTTCATATAAACATCGAGCGCCGCCATTACCATTCTTCCTTCCTGGATGATGCAACAGAGGCTTCATTATTGGCGGTGTCCACACACCTGGGCGTAACAGTAAGTTCTAAATTCAATGCTGACAGGATGTTAAAGAAGGTTGTGTGTAAATAGAATATAAGCAAGAGGCAAGTAAAATGGAGTCAATATCACGATGTTCCCTTCCCCACATTCATAATCGTGGGGAACACACAGTGAAAATTTACATATAAAAGCGATGACCATATCACGAGGGAATCCGAACTCTGATCGGCCTTGCTCAGTCCGGTTGATTATTTGGGATATTCAGCGATTGGACGAGCCATAGAATCATGCAAGACAACGGGCTATGAAGAAACAGACCATTTTCCTGGCGTCAGGAAAATGGTCAAAAATTTTTAAACATTACTTCAGCGTGGCTTTCACCACCGCTGACAGCGGCGTCGTTGGGCGGCCAATCAATTGACTCAGTTGTTTGCTGCCATCAAACAGGCCGCCTTTTGAGGCACCTACGTCTGAATCTGCAACGATTTGTGCGAAAACCTCGGGAAGCCCGGCAGAAACCAATGCTGAGGTGAACTCGGCTTCAGACAGGTTTTGATAACCGATGGATTTACCCGACTGTTTGCTGAGCTCCGCCGCTAACTCCGCCAGCGTGTAAGGTTCATCACCCGCCAGTTCATAAACCTTGCCGGCCTGTCCTTCCTGCGTCAGCACTGCGACCGCAGCAGCCGCGAAGTCTTCGCGCGTGGCAGAGGCAATCTTCCCTTCACCCGCGCTACCGATAAAGACGCCGTGTTCCAACGCCGCCGGAATGCTCTCTGCATAGTTTTCGGTATACCAACCGTTACGCAATAGCACATGAGGTAAGCCGGACGCTTTCAGCAGCGCTTCCGTCTGCTTGTGTTCCTCAGCCAGCGCCAGAGGCGATTTATCCGCGTGCAACAGGCTGGTATATGCCAACAGTTTAACGCCGACTTTCGCTGCGGCTTCAATGACGTTGCGGTGTTGTGCCGCACGCTGTCCCACCTCGCTGGAAGAGATCAGCAGCAGTTTATCCACACCTTGCAGCGCAGAAACCAGAGCTTCAGGCTGGTTGTAATCCGCGGCTTTCACCTGCACGCCTTTTGCAGAAAGATCGGCAACTTTATTCACATCACGCACCAGCGCCACAATATGGTTCGCCGGAACCTTCTCTAACAGTTGTGCGATAACTAAACGACCTAGTTGACCGGATGCACCCGTAATAGCAATCATCTCAAGCTCCTTTTCATTGATAGGTAGTGACTGGCATAATATCGACAATACTAATTTAAAGTAAGTACATACATAAAGGTAAGTATAGTGAGCAAACCCAAAACCGCCGTAGACTTATTGCCCCCTATTTTATCAACGGGTGATGTCTTTGCTGAAAAATGCCAATCTCGCCAAATACTTAACCACGTCACCAGTCGCTGGGGAGTGCTGATTTTGATCGCATTACTTGACGATACCCATCGCTTTAGCCAATTACGTCGGCGAATTGGGGGCGTAAGCGAACGTATGCTGGCGCAGACCCTGCAATGGCTGGAACGTGATGGTTTTATCCTACGAACAGCCTATCAGGTGGTCCCACCGCATGTTGAATACAGCCTGACACCACTCGGTAAAGAAGTCGGGGAGCGAGTGAAAGAACTGGCCATATGGATCGAAGGAAATCTGGACGAGATTCTGGCGGCCCAGCATCCAAGTGGGCAATAGTAAAAGCAATAAATCCCCCCCTTGAACAGAGATCCTTAATCACGAAGGGGCGCGGTTAGGTAACAGTCGAACGATGTCAGAGAAAATGGCTTTCCAGGTCTCGTCATCGACCGTCATAAAACCAAAATAACGCAGCAGAAACGCCCCTTCCGAGGCCAGAAACGCCAGACGCGCATCTCGTCCTGCTTGTGAATTCAGGTCAAGGCCAGACAAGTGGAGGTCATACCAGGCCTGTGATTTTGCAAGGTGCTCAGGCATGTTGAGTAATGAGGCCATCATGCCCGCCGCCCGATCGCCTTCTGCCGCATCCGTCCGATACGTCACATCAATATACGCCCGAACTCTCGCTTCCGGGCTGTCATCCGTCCGAATGCTCGCGGCGGTCATCTCATCAAACTCATCTTCCCAGCGCTGATACATGGCATTAATCAGCTCATCTTTCGTACCAAAGCACGACTGAATGCCGCCTTTTGTCACGCCAGCCGCTTTAGCGACCGCATCCATTGTCAGCGAGGCAATGCCCTGTGTGCGAACGATCTGTTCTGCCTCATCCAACACGCGCGTACGATCAATGCTTTTATGACGCCCCATATGCTCTCCTTTTTAAAATACGTTTGTATTTAAAAAGCAATTCTATATCATCAGAGCGCTATCCAAAAGATGAAAAATTGAACACTGAGGCAGAGATCCTGTTATGCAATCACCCAAAAAATGGCTGATTCTGGCCATTGTTTCCAGCGCCCTGTTCCTGATTGTCATCGACATGACGGTACTGTACACCGCACTCCCGACACTGACTCACGACTTGCACGCCACGGCATCGGACAAGCTGTGGATCGTGAATATCTACGCGTTGGTTGCCTCCGGCTTGTTGCTCGGCATGGGGACATTGGGCGATAAGCTGGGTCATAAGCCATTATTCATCTCTGGGCTGTTCGTGTTCGGTACGGCGTCATTACTGGCCGCGTATTCGCCTACCCCCGGCATGCTGATCGCCGCTCGTGCTTTGCTGGCCGTCGGGGCGGCGATGATGATGCCTGCTACTCTTTCGATTATTCGCCTGACCTTTTCTGATGAACGGGAACGCGCACTGGCGATTGGTATCTGGGCCGCAGTGGCATCGGGTGGTGCGGCATTTGGCCCTATCATGGGCGGGATACTGCTTGAGTATTTCTGGTGGGGGTCCGTTTTTCTCATTAACGTACCGGTTGTGCTGCTTGCGCTCATCATGGGGAGCACCGTGATCCCACACCAACCGGGCAATGCTTCACAGCGCTGGGATGTCATCGGATCCCTATTGATTATGGTTGGTTTGATTGGCGTAACCTATGCCATAAAAGAGCTGGGAAAACGGGTTCCGTCTTATGACGATGCACTGATCGCCCTGCTGATCGGCGTGGCGTTTATTACCCTGTTTGTGCGGCGTCAGCGTAACAGCAAACATCCGCTGGTCGATTTCTCTCTCTTCCGCCTGCGTCCCTTCAGCTCCGCGGTAGCCGCGGCTATCGTGGCCGCCGCCGCCTTGATCGGGATGGAGTTAGCTTTCACCCAGCGGTTGCAGTTAGTCATCGGACTGTCTCCGTTACAGGCAGGATTATTCATTTTACCGCTCTCGGTAGCGTCCTTTATCTCTGGCCCGTTAACCGGAAAAATACTGCCGCGCGTGAACAGTGGGACACTGCTATCCGCTGGCCTGTTGGTTTCAGGGCTGGGTATGGGAAGCTATCTCGTGCTGCACAATGCCCCCATCATCATACAAGTTATTTGCCTGATGGTGATTGGTGCTGGCGTGGGTTCAACCATGACGGCCGCATCCAGCACCATTATGCAGGTTGCTCCAGAGGAAAAAGCGGGGATGGCGGCGTCAATCGAAGAAGTATCCTATGAATTAGGCGGCGCGACGGGAGTGACGCTGATGGGCAGTTTGCTGTCTTTCGCCTATTCCGCGACGTTTATGCTACCCGCCGGGTTTGCCGCACCGGATTCCGCCTATGACAGCCTGGATGAAGCGTTAATTTTTGCCGAATCCTTACCGGAAAACATGCAGCGCATTCTTATCACACAGGCACATTCCGCCTTTGATTCCGGGTTTTCCATTGTGCTGGCAGCCGCAACGCTCATCCTGCTGCTGACCTCGGCCTTCGTCTGGACAACACGGCACAATAAACAACAGCGTAATCAGGCCGCTGATGCATAAAGCAAAAATACAATAAACCAGATAAAAAACAAGATTATAGGCAGCTAGCTTATTACTTTCATATAACATTATAACCCACTGAAACGATTCAATAATTTTATTAACAATCGAGGTGGAATTTAACATTAACCGACTTTTTACCTGCTTTATATCAAGGTCAGGGGGTTATCCAGCTATTAGGATAAATACCACGATCGAGGGAGCCAGGGCGGAAGAAGGTAATGAACCGATTTGTTATTGCCAGTACTCAAGACTGTATGGGGTGCCATGCCTGTGAAATTGCCTGTGTCATTTCACATAATGACGAACACTATCCAGATAACGTCGCGGTATTTCAGCCCAGAATCAAGGCATTCAATACGCCAACGCTGCGGGCTGCCGTAACCTGCCGTCACTGTGAAGATGCCCCCTGCGCCAGCGTATGTCCCACGCAGGCCTTGATCAGAAAAGACCATAGCATTCAGCTCGTTCAGGAAAAGTGCATCGGTTGCAAAAGCTGTGTACTGGCTTGCCCCTTCGGGGCGATGTCTATGGTGACCAACCCCGTGGACAACAGCACCATCGCCCATAAATGCGACCTCTGCGCCGATCGCCCGGAAGGGCAAGCGTGCGTAGCAGCCTGCCCGACGCAAGCCTTGCAGCTCGTCAGCGAGCAAACGTTAGCCGCTCGCCGTCAGGAGAAACAGCAGGAGATGGCGCGGCGTTCGGCCGCTCACTGGCAGCGCGAAATCCCCGTGCTGAAAGCGCTGACGGCTAATCCGCTCAGTAAAAGAAAAAACTGGCCACGCCGGGATGCGGAGAAAAAACCGCTGACTCAGAGAACCTCCACGTTTGATGAGATCTACCACGGCTTCTCCGCGCAACAGACGGAAGATCAGGCTGACCGCTGCCTCTCTTGCGGCAAACGTGCGATCTGCGAGTGGACCTGCCCGCTGCATAACAATATTCCCGAGTTGCTGAGTCTGGCGAAACAGGGGAGGATTCTTGAAGCCGTTGAGCTATCACACCAAACCAGTAGCCTGCCGGAAATCTGTGGGCGGGTGTGTCCACAAGATCGGCTATGTGAAGGGGCATGTACACTGGGTAAAGAGTACGGTGCCATCACCATCGGCAACGTTGAGCGCTACATTACCGACACCGCAATAAAAATGGGCTGGTCGCCCGATATGACGCACGTCGTTCCCAGCGGGAAACGCGCAGCAATTGTTGGTGCTGGCCCGGCGGGATTAGCCTGTGCCGATGTGCTGGCGCGCAACGGCGTACAGGCCGTCGTGTTCGACCGTCACCCGGAAATTGGCGGGCTACTCACGTTCGGGATTCCGTCGTTCAAGCTGGATAAAGCGGTTCTGGTTCATCGTCGTGACGTGTTCAGCAACATGGGAATCGAATTCCGGCTGAATACCGAAGTCGGGAAAGATGTTTCTCTGGCTCAGCTTCTGGACGACTATGACACCGTTTTCCTCGGTGTAGGCACCTACCGTTCCATGAAGGCCAACATTGATAATGAAGAGGCTCCCGGCGTCTTCGATGCGCTTCCCTTCCTGATCGCCAATACCAAACAGGTTATGGGGCTGCCTGAATTAGACGATGAGCCTTATATCTCCATGGCGGGCAAACGCGTCGTGGTACTCGGCGGTGGAGATACCGCGATGGATTGTCTGCGCACCTCCGTTCGGCAAGGTGCGATATCGGTCACCTGCGCATATCGTCGCGATGAAGCCAATATGCCCGGTTCGAAAAAAGAGGTGAAAAACTCCCGCGAAGAAGGCGTAGAGTTCATGTTTAACGTTCAACCACAAAAAATCTGCCTCAATGAACAGGGTGACGTGTGCGGCATTAGTCTGGTTCGCACGGAGCTGGGCGAACCCGATGCCAGTGGCCGTCGTCGTCCACGCCCAATCCCTGATTCAGAATTCGTGCAACCGGCTGACGCCGTGATAACCGCCTTTGGCTTTCAGTCACACCGTATGCCGTGGCTGGAAGAGGCTGACGTTGCTCTGGATAACTGGGGATACATCACCGCGCCTCTGGATAGTCAGATACCTTGCCAGACGAATCATCCGCGTATTTTTGCTGGTGGTGATGCCGTGCGCGGTGCCGATCTGGTGGTTACCGCCATTGCCGACGGACGCAAAGCCGCATTGGGGATGATTGCGACGATGGGGCTGACCGCCAGCACAGGCGCTATTCCCGCACAACCTCATCGCCCTGAGACAAATGCCACCCGCGAGGAGATCCGCTCATGAACCAATTTGTTATCGCCGAAGCAGAAAAATGCATTGGTTGCCGGACCTGTGAGATCGCCTGCGCGGTAGCCCATAGCGGTGGTCAAAGCGCACAACTGAGGCCTTCTCGCTTCTTTCCGCGCCTGAAGGTTGTCAAAAGCGCCAGCGTCAGTGTTCCTGTTCTTTGCCGCCAGTGTGAGAACGCGCCCTGTGCCAGCGTGTGCCCGAATGATGCTCTGGTACGCGATCGGGACAGTATTCAGGTTATCCAGTCTCGCTGCATCGGCTGCAAAAGCTGCGTCGTTGCCTGTCCCTTTGGGGCTATCAATGTGGTAACAAAAGCGTCGAATGACGAGGAAGAAACACACCTCACGCAAAGCGAGGTGCACAAATGTGATTTGTGCGTGGGTGTCGCCCAAAGCCCTTCCTGCGTCAGGGTATGTCCAACCTCTGCACTGCGGTTAGTGACAGCGGATGAGCTGCATAAGCAGACGCTGGAAAAACAGCGGCGTGCCGCACTGGGGTGGCCGAGCCATTAAAGCAAACGGGAATGTGTCGAACAGGGGGGGATTGCCACAAAGTACACGAGGCAGAAAATTCATTGTGTCTTAATTAATAATTATCGCCGATTTATCCATCGATTTTTATTTAGATCACATATTAGTCTGATAATATAAATATGTATCAGTAATACCTGATAGGTTCCCATCTTTTATCACGATCATGGAGTGAACAATGACCTGCCATTTTGTCAGGTGGACAAGCACGGAAGCGCTTCCTGACTTACAAAGGTTGCCTGATAGGCTCATCTCATCAACACAGGGTTTTTCAGCCAAACGCAGCGAGCGTTATCTGAAAAGTCGAGTGCTGCTGGCTGAGATGATGTTCTATTTTTTCGGCTATCCGCTGTTACCCACGCTACAGGTGTCTCCTGAAGGGCGTCCTTATTTTGCCGATCCTAATATGCCCAATTTCAGCATCGGCTATGCGGGCAATACCATCGCCATTCTCCTGAGCGAAGAAGGAAGCGTAGGTATGGATATCGAAATCGTTCATCTCAGGCCTATGACTCAGGTCGCCCCACAGATGCGGGCACAGACTCAGGCCGAACAGGCATGGATTGATGCTCAACGCGATCCGCTGGAAGCCGCTACGCAGCTCTGCACCATCCGCCAGTCATTAATGAAAATCCCAGGCGTAAAAAGTAATCCGCCCAATAACCTGAAACTCCACCCCGCTTCTGGCAAGCTGCGTGCCCCCTGTATTCCCGCGGTAGAAGTCATGAGCGATGTCGATGATTATCTTGCCTGGGCATGCGCCCACATTCCCACACTTAATCGATTAGTCATGTGGAAATACACGTCGGCATCGGGTATGAAAAAATCGGGGGAAATTCTACAGCAGCAGCGCCAGCCTGTACGCTATATGAAATTAACCAGCCATACGCTAGAAAAAGCGACCTCTACTGCGTCGCAGTAGCAAGCCGTGGCTCCGGGGAAAACCCGGAGCCACGAACGGATTAATGCCCGTCGATGAACACGATTTTCAGCAGGAACAACAATGCAACCACGATCACACACGGGCTGATTTCACGCCAGCGTCCCGTGGCCAACTTCATCACACAGTAAGAGATAAAGCCCAGCGCGATCCCTTCAGTAATAGAGAAGCTGAACGGCATCATCACGGCGGTGATAAAAGCCGGTACGGCTTCCGTCAGGTCATCCCACTTCACGCGCGCCAGACTGGACGTCATCAATACGCCCACGTAAATCAGCGCGCCAGCCGCCGCATAGGCTGGCACCATCCCTGCCAACGGTGACAGGAAGATCACCAGTAGGAATAGCAGCCCCACTACCACGGCGGTCAGACCGGTACGTCCCCCTACTGATACGCCAGAAGAGCTTTCAATATACGCCGTCACGGAAGATGTCCCGATAAACGATCCCGCCACAGAGCTAACGCTATCAACATACAGCGCCTGCTTCATGCGCGGGAACTTACCGCGCGCATCCACCAGCCCGGCTTTATCCGTTACGCCGATCAACGTACCAGACGAATCAAACAGGTTTACCAGCATGAAGGAGAAAATGATGCCGGACATTCCCAGATTAAGCGCCCCAGCCAGATCCACTTGCCCCACCACGGACATGACGCTCGGCGGCATAGAGAACACGCCAGCAAACTTCACATCACCCAGCAGCAGGCCAATGGAGGTAGTGACAACGATGGAGATCAGGACCGCCGCGTGGATATTACGTGAGGCCAGCGCCACAATAATGAAAAAGCCCAGCGCCCCCAACAGCACGCTGTGTGACGTCAGATTACCAATCGTCACCAGCGTTTCAGGGTTAGGAACAATAATGCCCGCATTTTTTAAGCCCATCATGGCGATGAACAGCCCGATACCGCTGGCAATACCTAAACGCAGGCTAAGCGGGATATTGGCGATCATCCAATAGCGAATCTGGAAGATGGTCAGCAGCAGGAAACCGATTGCGCCCCAGAAAATAGCGCCCATCGCAACCTGCCATGGCAGCCCCATAGCACCGACGACGACAAACGCGAAAAACGCATTCAGCCCCATAGCCGGAGCCAGCGCCACAGGCAGGTTAGCCAGCAGCCCCATTAAGATACTGCCGAACGCCGCAATCAGGCAGGTGGTCACAAATACCGCTTTGGTATCCATCCCCGCCACGCCCAGGATCTGCGGGTTAACAAATACGATGTAGACCATCGTCAAAAACGTTGTGAAACCGGCAATCGTTTCCGTACGTGCTGTCGTACCGTGTTGTTTAAGTTTAAACACACGTTCCAGCAGGCCTTGCTCGGTAGCAGGACCGGGTTGTGATTTATTCATGCGTAACAATCCAAAGAAGGGAATAACTGTCGTCGGGTATCCTATAACAAAACACGGCGTTTTTACGTCGATTCCACGCTTTTTTTCATCGAATAAGAAGAACCTATTAACGTCATCGTTTTCTCTCGGTTAAATCCCCCTGATTTTATGCAAGATAGCGCTAAACATAGCTTTGTAGGTCGCAATATCGGGTCAATTGGTTAAAGTAGGGTTATCCGCTTAATGCTGCTCACTTAAGCCTATTATTAGGAGAAACACGGGGATGAGGTTCCCGCAGGGAAGCCTCGCACCGTGGTCGTTCCGTGTATCTCGGTTCTTAAACAGCCAGCATTAGGGTATCTGCTTTTATTTTATCGATAAGGATTGGTCATGCCCCGTATTGAATGCGTCTTCTTCGACTGTGATGGCACGTTAGTTGATAGCGAAGTGCTGTGTTGTCAGGCTTATGTGAATATCTTCATCCCCTATGGGCTGAATTTATCGCTGGAGGAGGTGATAAAAACCTACAAGGGCGTGAAGCTGTACGAAATTATTGCTCGTATCAGCCAGCAGCATGGTTTAACCGTATCGGTAGAAGACGCGGAGCGTCATTTCCGCCAAGAAGTGAAGCGTCTGTTCGATGAGTCTCTGCAACCTATCGAGGGCGCGCGTAAGCTAGTGCAGTCTATCACCGTCCCGATGGCCGTGGTGTCCAACGGCCCGGTCAGTAAGATGCAGCACTCGCTCGGCCTGACACAGATGCTCGATCTGTTTGGCGACCATCTCTATAGCGGCTACGATCTGAAAAAATGGAAGCCCGATCCGGCTGTGCTGTATCACGCGGCCGAGCAGTTACAGATCCCCATTGAGCACTGCATTCTGGTGGAAGATTCCGCGGCGGGCGTGCAGGCTGGCATCGCGGCGGGTATCCCGGTGTTCTATTACTGTGCCGATCCTCACAACCAGCCCATCCATCACCCGCTGGTCACGATGTTCGATGATATACGCGAACTGCCGCAGATCTGGCGTGAAAAAGGCTGGAATATCACTGCACAGGAATAAACCACAAAAAGGCTGGTTTAAGGTTGCCGAGCGGGAGTAACGGATAGATCGTAAAGACGCTGCAAGTACATCCATGTAAGCTCGGCTTGCGCCATCCATGGCGCAAACGCTTTACTCTTCTATTCCGTTAATCCCGTTTTCGTTCTGCAAATAGGTTTGTCGGCAATCTGCATTCTCAGGCTGGCTTATTCCGCCACCACAGCAAACGGCGCTTCGGCTGCTTTTCCTGCGGGTTAAAACGGGCGTTAATCCCGTTAGCCAGCAGTTCCAGCGACAGGCAAAACACAAAGTAGACCAGCGCGACAAACAGGAAAACCTCCATCGGGTAGACCATGCTGCGGTTATTGACCTGCGTGGCGAGAAACGTCAGTTCGCCAACGCCAACAATGTAGGCCAGCGAAGTGTCTTTAATCAGGGAAATCCACTGGTTAATGAAGGAAGGCACCATCATCCGCAATGCCTGCGGCAGGACTATCTGCCACAACACCTGCCAGCGGCTTAGCCCCAGCGAGAGTCCAGCCTGCCACTGACCGCGCCCGATGGCGACAATGCCCGCCTTCACCGCGTGTGCCAGATAGGCCGAGGCGATCAGCGCCAGCGCGCATACCACGGTGGTGATTTCAGGGATATCGACACCAAAAACGATTGGCAATAGAAAATACGTCCAAAAAATCAGCATGATGACAGGGATCGCACGGAAGAATCCCAGCAGCATCGCCAACAGCGCACTCCAAACGCCCCGAGACATCGCCAGCGCCACGCCCAAAATTGTCCCCAGAACGGCAGAAGCGATACCCGCCAGCAGGCTCATCACCAGCGTCAGCGCCGCGCCACCCAGCGGGCCATCCGGGAACGTGCCCCACATCAAATAGCCGAGATTATCGGTGATAACGGTAAAATCCATCTCAATGTTTCTCCGCCAGACGGCGCTGCTGACGCCACATGCCCCAGCCTTCCATCACGGCAATAATCACGATGTACAACACCGTCGCTACGCCAAACGCCTGAAACGTGCGTAAGGTTTCCGTTTCCACCTGACGCGAGGCGTAAGACAATTCAGCGACACCAATCGCCATCGTCAGCGACGAGTTCTTAATGATATTCATGTATTGCCCCAGCAGCGGCGGCAGGGCGATTTTTAATGCCTGCGGCAGCACCACATAGCGCATGGATTGCCAGCCGGTTAACCCCAGAGCATGCGCCGCGTACTTCTGCCCGCGCGCCACACCGCGAATACCAGAGCGAATCTCTTCGGCAATAAACGCGCAGGAATAGAGCGTCAGCCCAGCCAACCCCGCCAGAAATTCAAAAGAGGGCCACGCGAATGTCATGCCCAATAGAGAAATAGCATGGGGAGTGTTCAGCCACTGCATCATCGCTGAAGGAAACAGTTGTCCAGCACCGAAATACCAGAAAAATAGCTGCACCAACAGCGGCGTATTACGAAATAGCGAGCTGTAAGCGACCACGACGCCGCTCAGCACCCGAATCTGGCTGTCTCTGGCTGCCGCCAGCAAAAAACCCAACAGCGTAGACAGGACGATAGCACTAAGGGAAATCCCCAGTGTGATCAGAAAGCCGTGCCATAGCCAGATGAGATACTGAGGCGCCAACAGCCACGACTCAAGCGAGTGCAGCACCGTATCCATACGTTTTCTCTCTCTTTGTCATTATTCTGAGACATAAATAGAAATGCCCTCTGCGAGGCAGAGGGCGGGGATCGTCGCACTGAAGGTATCAGCGATCAGGATTTCGGTTGCTGATCCAACGGGGCAAAGGTGAAGTCGCCACGCGGTTGAGCCGATTTCGTGTTTGGCCCAAACCAGCGGTCATAGAAGGTCTTCGCTTCGCCCTGTTTTTCCAGATTAATCAGCGTCTCGTTAATTTTTGCCGTCAGGCGCTCTTCACCCTTCGGAATCCCGATCCCCTGATACTCTTTGGTGATGCTGAACGGAGAAATTTCAAACTCCGCCTTCTGGGCATCAGGTACGTTAGCCAACAGGCCGACCAGCTTGGCGTCATCCTGCGTGATGGCCTGCACGTTGCCGTTACGCAACGCGGCGAAGGCCAGCGGCGTATCGTCGTAGGAAATCACTTTGGCGGTTGGATAATGCTCACGCAGGGTAATTTCCTGTACGGTGCCTTTATCCGCACCGATGCGCAGCGTTTTAATGTCTTCCGGCGTTTTCAGCACGCCTTTACGGGCGATGAATTTTTGTCCGGTAGCGAAATAAGGAATACTGAAGTTAACCTGCTTGGCACGCTCATCGGTGATGGTGAAGTTCGCAGCGATCAGGTCAACTTTCTGCGAACTTAACAACGGAATACGGTTAGCCGGGTTGGTCGCACGCAGCTCAACCTTCACGCCCAGCGCCTTGCCGATTGCCTCGGCGATATCGACGTCATAACCCACCAGCTTTTTACTCTGTGGATCGACATAGCCAAACGGCGGATTACTGTCGAAAACAGCAATTTTCACCACACCCGCCTTCTGAATATCATCCAGTTTGTCGGCCTGTGCAGCACCGGAAACAGATGCCAAACCAGCCAATAACGTCACTGTCAAAATCTGCTTTTTCATTCCCTGCCCCTTAATTATGCCTTTATTAACCGCAGGCTATCAGCAGGATGAAAACGCGGGAAATAACATAAACAGCTATAATATAACCTGATGTTACTTTGCTATTCTGGCAGATTATCCTGACTCAATGAGCCTTGTTAGCGTAAGCTGAAAGAATAAACCAGGTCATCATCCCACCAATCAGTCCCCAAAATGCCGCCCCGATCCCCCATAGCGTTAACCCTGAGGCGGTAATCAAGAATGTAACCACCGCCGCATCGCGCTGTGCTTCATCCAGTAACGCGCGATACAAGCTGCCTGAAATGGTGCTCAGCAGTGCCAGACCTGCGATAGCATGAATCAATGGCTGCGGTAATGCCGAGAAAAGCTGTCCAATCGATCCACCGAAAACCCCCGCCAGCAGATAAAATCCACCAGCAGCGACAGCGGCAAGGTAGCGTTTCTTCGGATCGGGATGTACATCTGGCCCCATACAGATTGCCGCGGTAATCGCGGCGATACACACGGAAAAGCCACCGAACGGCGTCAATATCATCGCGATTAAGGCGGTAACGGCAATCAGCGGTGAAACGGGAACCTGATAGCCAGCGGCTTTCAGCGTGGCAACGCCCGGCGCGTTCTGCGACGCCATAGTGACAATGAAAAAGGGGATCCCAACGCCCAGCAGAGACGCCCACGAGAAATGTGGCGTAATAAACGCCGGTACGGCGAACACCAGCGGTGAATCAGAGAGCGCAATTTGTCCACGACATAACGCCAGCAGCAAGCCAGCAAGTAGCGTCAGAACGATGGCAAAACGAGGTAGTAGCCGACGGCTGAGCAAATAGGCCACGCACATTGTGAAAGCCAGCCAGAAATCTTGTTGCAGGGAAAGAAAGGCATCCGCACCGAAGCGCAGCAAAATCCCCGCCAGCATCGCAGCAGAAATGGCCTGTGGGATCACATTCATCAGACGGGCAAACAAACCGGTGACGCCACAAATAAAGATAAGCGCGGAGGCAAACAGGAACACGCCAATCGCCTCATTGATCGAAGTACCCGGTAAGCTGGTGACTAACAGTGCTGCCCCCGGCGTTGACCACGCCGCCAGTACCGGCGCACGGTAATACAATGACAGGCTAATGGAGGCCAGTCCCTGGGCGATCCCCAGCATACTTAGCCAGCCACCGATCTGTTCTGCACTGGCACCCGCCGCCGCCGCCGCCTGAAAAATGATGGCGGCCGAACTGGTGTAGCCCACCAGCACCGCAACAAAACCGGCGATGATAGTCGAAAAGGTGACATCTTTTCGCGCAAATGACGCTGACATGGTTTAGTATCCTACCTTTATCGTGCGTTATAACGCACAGAAAACATTAACCTAGCATTGTGCTGCTATAACGCACAAGCAGGAGTCAGCATTGATGTCCGATGAACTTACCAGCCGTATTGGCAATACCTTGAAAACGCTGAGACACGAGAAAGGCTGGAGCCTCACGCGCGCGTCTGAAGAAACGCGCGTGAGTAAAGCGATGCTGGGTCAGATCGAGCGCGGAGAATCCAGTCCGACGGTCGCCACGCTGTGGAAAATTGCGACCGGTATGAATGTGGCGTTTTCCACCTTCATTGAGCCGACGCTCGCGCAGGAAAACGTGACGTATCGCTCAGGCGCGGGGGTAGCATTCAGGGAAAACAAGGCGGGAATGCACGTTGTGCCACTTTTCCCCTTTGACGAAAAACTGCGTTTCGATATGTTGGTTATTGAGCTGGCGGCGGGAGCCAGCAGTGCCTCATCAGCGCATGAGAACGGGGTGATCGAGCATATTATTGTGCTGGAGGGACAACTGGACATTACCGTTGATGGGCAGACGCACAGGTTGTCCGTCGGTGACGCCCTGCGCTTTGCCGCTGACAGAGAGCACCGCTACCACAACCCTGCCGCGACCACAGCGCGCTTCCACGATCTGATTCACTACCCTGACAAAAATAACGCCCTGCAAGCAGAAATGTAGACCGTTTACGGATCGAGATACCGGGGCTACCACGGTGTGAGGCATCCCTGCGGGAACCTCATCACCGTGTTTCCCCTAAATACAAGAAAACGAGCTTACTCTTGCGCTTTATCTTTCTGCGCCAGCAGCTTTTCCAGCGCATCGCCACCGAGGTGACGGAAGTCCTGACCTTTAACAAAATAGAAGATAAATTCGCAGATGTTCTGGCAACGGTCGCCGATGCGCTCGATAGAACGGGCGCAGAACAGTGCAGTCAGCACGCTGGGGATAGTGCGCGTATCTTCCATCATATGCGTCATCAACTGACGCACGATCCCTTCATACTCTTTATCGACTTTTTTATCTTCACGATAAATACGGATCGCTTCTTCCAGATCCATGCGGGCAAAGGCATCCAGCACGTCATGCAGCATCTGTACGGTGTGGCGACCTAATGATTCCAGACTCACCAGCAGCGGCTGATGCTGATGGGAGAATTTCTCCAGCGCAGTGCGACAGATTTTATCCGCCACGTCGCCGATACGCTCCAGTTCAGAAATGGTTTTGATGATCGCCATCACCAGACGGAGATCGCTGGCAGTCGGCTGACGTTTCGCAATAATGCGCACGCAGGCTTCATCAATCGCCACTTCCATCATGTTAACCTTGGCGTCACCTTCAATAACCCGCTGCGCCAGTTCCGCATCCTGATTATGCATGGCGGTAATCGCGTCACTCAGTTGCTGCTCTACCAGCCCGCCCATGGTCAGGACCTGCGTACGGATATGTTCCAGTTCGGCGTTAAACTGACCGGAAATGTGTTTGTTCAGATTCAGATTATCCATGATGCTTTCCTAATCAACCGTAACGGCCGGTGATGTAATCTTCAGTCTGTTTCTGCCGTGGAGCAGTAAACAGGGTATCAGTATCGCTGAATTCAATCAGTTCACCCAAATACATGAACGCCGTATGATCTGAGCAACGTGCCGCCTGCTGCATGTTGTGCGTCACGATAACCACGGTATAGTCTTTTTTCAGCTCGGAGATCAGCTCTTCAATGCGACCGGTAGAAATCGGGTCGAGAGCCGAACAGGGTTCATCCAGCAGCAGAACATCCGGGCGGATCGCAATACCGCGCGCAATACATAAACGCTGCTGCTGACCACCAGACAAGCTATAGCCGCTCTGGTGCAGTTTATCTTTCGTCTCTTGCCACAGCGCCGCTTTGGTTAACGCCCACTGCACACGCTCATCCATATCGGCGCGAGACAGCTTTTCAAACAGGCGAACCCCAAACGCGATGTTATCGTAAATGGACATCGGGAACGGCGTCGGCTTCTGGAATACCATGCCAACCTTGGCGCGCAGCAACGCGATATCTTGTTTATCCGTCAGGATGTTATTGCCATCCAACAGGATATCGCCTTCAGCGCGTTGCTCAGGGTAGAGCTGATACATTTTGTTCAGCGTACGCAGCAGCGTGGATTTCCCACAGCCGGACGGGCCGATAAACGCTGTCACCTGATTCGCGGCAATATCCAGCGTGATGTTTTTCAACGCATGGAATTTTCCATAATAGAAATTCAGATCGCGTACCTGGATTTTGCTGGTCGATGTCTCAGTAGCCATACTCATCAAGACTTCTCTCTTTTACCTGGCGATGACTGGCAACGCCTTGAATTTATTTAGTGTTTTTACGCTAATGACGGTTTTTAGCAAATCAACTGTTTTTAGCAACTCATTGTTTTTTAGCGGAAAAAATAACACGCGCCAGAATATTCAGCAGCAGAACGCACAGCGTAATCAGCAGAACCCCAGCCCAGGCCAACTGTTGCCACTCGATAAACGGACTCATGGCAAACTTGAATATGGTGACCGGCAGGTTAGCAATCGGATGCATCATATCCGTGCTCCAGAACTGATTCGACAGCGACGTAAACAGCAGCGGTGCCGTTTCCCCGGCAATACGCGCAATCGCCAGCAACACTCCGGTGATGATGCCCGATACCGAGGCCTTCAGCGTAATCGCAGAAATCATTTTCCATTTCGGTGTACCCAACGCGTAAGCGGCTTCACGCAGGCTATCCGGCACCAGTTTGAGCATGTTCTCGGTGGTTCGAATCACAATCGGCACCTGTAACAACGCCAGCGCAATCACCCCCGCCCAACCGGAGAAGTGCTGCATCTTCGTGACCACCAGCGTGTAGACAAACAAGCCCACGACGATGGAAGGCGCAGACAGCAAAATGTCGTTGATGAAGCGAATCACTTCAGCGATCCAGGATTTCCGACCGTATTCCGCCAGATAGATACCCGCCATAATGCCCAGCGGCGTCCCCAGCAGCGTTGCCCACAGGATCAGCAAACCGCTCCCGACGATGGCATTCGCCAACCCGCCACCTTCCGTATTCGGCGGCGGCGTCATCTCGGTAAACAGTGCCAGCGACATGCCATCCACGCCGCGGGTCACGGTAGAGAACAGGATCCAAACCAGCCAGAACAAGCCGAATGCCATGGTGGACATGGATAAAAACAGCGCAATACGGTTCTTCTGGCGACGCCAGGCCTGCATTTTACGTCGCGTACGTGCCAGTTCGGCTTCTTGTTCAATGCCTAATGTTGCCATTAGCGCGCCCCCTCATTTTTCGCCAGACGCATCACCATCAGCTTTGAACACGCCAGAACAATAAAGGTAATCACAAATAGAATCAGTCCCAGCTCCATCAGCGCCGCGGTGTGCAGGCCGGATTCGGCTTCGGCGAATTCGTTTGCCAGTGCAGAGGTAATACTGTTGCCCGGCATATACAGCGATGCGCTGTCGAGCTGGTAGGTGTTACCGATGATAAAGGTGACCGCCATGGTTTCCCCCAAGGCACGCCCCAATCCCAGCATCACCCCGCCGATCACGCCGTTTTTGGTGTAAGGCAGTACGATGCGCCAAATCACTTCCCACGTCGTACAGCCGATGCCGTAGGCCGACTCTTTCATCATCACCGGCGTTTGTTCAAACACATCGCGCATCACCGCCGCAATGTACGGGATAATCATGATGGCCAGAATGACACCCGCCGCCAGAATGCCGATGCCAAACGCCGGGCCGGAGAACAGCGCGCCAACAATCGGAATACCGGACAGAACATTGCCCACAGGCTGTTGGAAGTATTCAGCAAACAGCGGAGCAAAAATGAATAGCCCCCACATGCCGTAAACAATACTGGGGATCGCCGCCAGCAGTTCAATCGCCACGCCGAGCGGGCGTTTCAGCCAGGCGGGTGCCAGTTCGGTCAGAAATAACGCAATCCCGAAACTAATCGGGATGGCAATAATCAGTGCAATCAGTGAGGTCACAATCGTGCCGTAAATCGGCACCAGCGCCCCAAACTGTTCTGCGGGCGCATCCCACTCTTTCGTCCACAGGAAGGCAAAACCGAACTTTTCGATACTGGGCCAGGACGCCACAATCAGGGAAACAATGATGCCTCCCAACAGCAGTAGCGTGACCAGCGCCGCCAGTTTTACCAGCGTGCTGAAAAGGATATCGCCATACTTCCCAGGGGCTTTGATAGTTGGCTTGTACTCCGCCATACGTCTCTCTTTTCGTTTTAACTACATAGTAAAGGCAGAGAAGTTGCTATCACCTCTCTGCCCCGATACGACGTGTTATTCCACTACGTATTTCCAGAATTCACGCACGGGTTTAGTACAGCGCTTTACCGCTGCTGTCTTTGACCTGCGTTTTCCAAGCCGCACGGATTTGTTCAACCACTTCTTTTGGCAGCGTGGCGTAATCCAGCGCCTCGGCTTGCGCACCGCCTTTATTGAACGCCCAGTCAAAGAACTTCAGCACTTCAGCGCCTTGCTCGGGTTTATCCTGCTTGGTATGAACCAGAATGAAGGTCGTTGAGGTGATCGGCCACGCATCCGCGCCTTTCTGGTTGGTCAGATCCTGAGCAAAAGATTTGCTCCAGTCGATCTCTTTAGCCGCGTTACTGAAACTCGCGCCAGTCGGGCTAACCGCCTTGCCATCGGCTGAAATCAGCTTGGTATATGCCAAATTGTTCTGTTTGGCATACGCATATTCTACGTAACCGATAGAACCTGGCAGACGCTGTACGAATGCCGCGATGCCATCGTTACCTTTACCGCCCAGACCGATCGGCCAGTTCACGGTAGAACCGGCACCAATCTTCTCTTTCCACTCCGGGTTCACTTTTGCCAAATAGCTGGTGAAGACGAAAGACGTACCAGAACCGTCAGCACGACGCACCACGGCAATATCCTGATCTGGCAGTTTGGCATTCGGGTTCAGCTTGGTAATTGCCGGGTCGTTCCATTTTTTGATGTTGCCCAGGTAAATATCACCCAGCGTTTTACCATCCAGCGTCAATTCACCTGATTTGATACCAGGAACGTTGACTGCCAACACCACGCCACCGATAACGGTGGGAAACTGGAATAACCCATCCTGTGCTAATTTGTCGTCAGCCAACGGGGCATCAGAAGCACCGAAGTCTACCGTTTTCGCGATAATCTGTTTCACACCGCCAGAAGAACCGATGCCTTGATAGTTAACTTTATGACCGGTTTCTTTTTGATAGGAGTCAGCCCATTTAGCATAAACAGGCGCAGGGAATGTCGCACCGGCACCAGTGAGGTTGGCGGCGGCAACAGCAGAAAATGCAGTCAGAGAAAAGGTTGCCACAACAACACTGGCCAGAGTGGTACGCATCAGTTTCATAATCCCTCCTGTGGGATACTCGACGTGTCGACGTAGAGCCGTTATCAATCAGAGTTGTCAAATCAGAGTGTAGTTTGCAGGAGGAAAAATAGGACAATTCGGTGACAGTAAAATGTACGTAATATGACAGTTTTATGACAATGCGCGAGAAGCGGGAGAATTCAGGGACAACCAGCCAGAACATGCGCCCTGGCTGGTGAAAAACGAGGCTTAGTGAGTCTGGCTATGACTCAGCAATTTGTAAATCGTATCCGGTTTATAGCTGTCACCCTGATAATAAATCGCCCAGTCGGTTACTCTTGAAATATCAATGGAATATACGCCACCTTCCTGCATTTCCTCAACATAGAAAGGGTGATTGATTAGGGTTCCCGTGAGGACACTATCGCGGATTTTTTCCGGCACAAACCACATGTGTTCGCGCTCTTCTCCGTCTTCGCCATGAGGAATACCGCACTTCACCATAAAGCGCCATTCGCTTTCGACAGGCTTAGGGGCTTTTTTGAGAAGCCTGGCTAAAAAGCCTGGCTTAGCCGGTTCGTCACTCATCGAGTAGTTTTTAAACATGTTGACGAAATAGTGCCAGCGTAGCTGCGCTTTACGCGACATCTCTGCCGTTTCCGCATTGGTGCGCCAGAACATGATGGCGTTCTGCTCATCAAACCCTTTAAAAAACGTTTGCAGTACCGGGTTTTCTTCGTTGGTACGGAACAGCATACAGGACGGCCCCTGATGCACCTCATCACGATCGGCGCGATCGCCCAGAAATACGCTTTCCGGCGTTCCTTCCAAATCGTAACGCATGTCTTCCAGAGGCCGCAGTTGGTCAATCGGCGTGGATTGGTTCACATGGCGCAATCCTTCTTCATACGGCAGCGCCACCAGATACTCATAGCCGCTGTCCGTTTGCCCGCACAGAATCGGCTCATTAAAGGTAATTTGCTGATTCTGAATCGCATTGTTAACAAAGCTTCTGAATAGATCCGGGATGCCATAATACGAATTCAGCGTCTCGGGAATAACCAATTCCGCTTCCGTCAGGCCGCAGCGCGCCAGACCATGCGTGTGAAACCAGAATGTCGTTGGTGGATCGTTTTCGGTGTCGTACACAGCATGAATGGTATACAGCGCTTCAATTTCCGGCAGAACATCATCTTCCAACTGAAAATTCAGCCATTCGCGAGTAAATACGTTGCCCGCGGCGGAAATATCGATGCCCAAAAGAAAATCCGGCACCACAGCGCGTAATACGCGCAACTGGTGAACGTAATCTTCCAACGGATTGTCCCCAAAAATACACTCGACCATCACCTCCTGCGTTGCCGCATTCGCCTGCGCCAGCAGTTCAGGGGAAATGGGATCGGTTGAATGCATCGGGGTGATTTGATTCTCGGGATCGCGATCCGACACCTCAAGATAAAACGTCAATTCGCGATCGTGATGACGGCAGGTATAAAAGAACCCGCCTTGCTCGGTATAGCTGACTTCACCCTCGCTAAAAAATGACTGCGCCTCTAACAGGCTTTCCAACAGCGGGTAGCTCATTTCTCTTGAGGAAAAGGCCACCATCGTTGAAGGCACTTTCTCACCCTTTCCTTCGGCGATATCCAAATACTGTTGTTTGTTATTCATCATGATCCCGTTAACGTTCTCAATCCATTATTGCCAACGACGAAAAATCAACGACGTGTTGATACCGCCAAAGGCAAAGTTATTAGACTGAATATAATCCGTCTCAATATGGCGTGGCTCCCCCATGATGTAATCCAGTTCACCACAATCTTCCGCAGGTTGCCGCAAATTAAGCGTGGGGGCAAACCAACCTTCACGCATCATTTCAATACTCATCCACGCTTCAAGTGCGCCGCAGGCACCCAACGTGTGGCCGAAATAGCTTTTTAGCGATGAGATCGGTGTCGATTTACCGAAAACGGCGGCCGTCGCCTGGCTTTCCGCCACATCCCCCCGATCGGTGGCTGTACCATGTGCGCTGATATAGCCCACATCGTTGGGTTGCAAGCCCGCACAGCGCAGCGCACCTTCAATACAAACCTGCATGGTTTCACGCTGGGGCTGCGTGATATGCGCCGCATCACAGTTGGTATAAAACCCGACCAGTTCGGCATAAATCGTCGCACCGCGCGCCAGAGCATGCTCAAGCTCTTCCAGCACTAACGTACCGGCACCTTCGCCGATAACCAGGCCGTCACGGCTCGAATCAAAAGGAGACGGCGTGGTTTCAGGCGCATCGTTGCGTTGACTGGTGGCAAACAGAGTATCGAACACTGCGGCCTCCGACGGGCACAGCTCTTCCGCACCGCCAGCCACCATGACCGTTTGATAACCATGGCGAATCGCTTCCCAGGCATAGCCTATCGCCTGGCTTCCCGACGTACAGGCACTCGACGTCGGGATCACACGACCACGCAGCCCGAAAAACAGCCCGGCATTCACCGCCGTGGTATGCGGCATCATCTGCACATAGGTCGTACCGGTAATATTATTGGTATGCTTTTCTGTCAGCATGGTGGCGAATTCGCTCACCGGCCCCGTGCTCCCCGTTGAGGAGCCGTAAGCAATACCGGTCTCTCCGTTAGTCAACACCGGATGACCAATCAACCCCGCTTGTTCCAGCGCCAGTTCGGTTGCTCGGGTTGCCATCAGAGAGACACGCCCCATCGAGCGGATGCGTTTGCGCGTGTAGTGTTCTGGCAGACTAAAGTGATCAATCGGTGAACCCAACTGGGTATTCAGCCCATCATATACCTGCCATTCAGGCATCTTCCGTATGGCATTGCGACCGGCACGCAAACCGTCAGAGACACGCTCCCAGGATTCACCGAACGCAGTGACGCCGCCCATTCCCGTTACCACCACACGACGCATCACAGCATCCCTCCATTAATAGAAATAACCTGACGTGTCACATAGCTCGCGATATCAGACATCAGATAGCTCGCCAACCCCGCAACTTCTTCCGTCTGCCCCATGCGTTTCATCGGGATCATCTTCATGGCTTCTTCAACGGCCACTGGCTCCATTTGAATCATGCCCGTATCAATCAAACCGGGGGCGATGCAGTTAACGGTAATTTTTCGCTTCGCCAGTTCAATAGCCAGCGCTTTCGTGGCGCCGATAATGCCCGCTTTCGCTGCGCTGTAGTTGACTTGCCCCCGATTCCCCATGATCCCGGAAACAGAAGACAACGTGATAATTCGTCCCCCTTTACGCAGGCCAATCATCGGCATCACACAGGGATGAATGACGTTATAGAAGCTGTCGAGATTGGTGTGAATAACGCTATCCCACGCCTGATCGTCGAGCGCAGGAAAGGCACCGTCGCAGGTGATACCCGCATTGCTGACCACACCGTAGTACGCCCCGTGTCCTTCAATATCCTGTTCGATCACGGTGCGACACGCTTCCCGATCGGCAATATCAAAGCTGACGATACGACCAGTACCCTTTTGTTGCGCAATCTGATTTAAGGTTTCCTGCGCCCCATTTTCATCACGGTGATAATGCACTACCACGGTAAAACCATCCGCCGCCAGACGCCGTGCAATCGCTCGGCCGATCCCTTTACTGGCACCAGTCACTAACACAGAACGCGTCATGCTGGTTCTCCCGGTTTCATCATCGTTTTTCCGGTTGTCATAATAGCTTTCCCTGTTCTAAGAGTGTTTTTAGCTCACATTCATCGGGTTGGTAGGTATTCAGCCGACCGGAGGCATACGTCTCCCCATCAATCGCTATCTCCCCCTCAAAGCTACCGACTTTGTCATCGCGCATTAGCAGCGTGACAGTCACATCCAGCAGGGATCCCTCTGGAAAAATAGCCTGCTTGCAGCGATAACCCCGCCCCCCCAGCAGCATACCGGGGCGCGGCTTCTCATGCAGCCCGCTGATTTGACGCCCGTGCCAACCAGACCATACCCCGATCGTTTGAGCAATAATCTCAATGCCAAACCAGGCAGGCAGATGCCCTTGAGCATTCAGGAACGGCGCTAATATGCCCTCGCGGCTGACAACCACACGACAGTGCGCGTGATCATCATCAATATGAATGACGTCATCCACCAACACCATCGGGGCTGAATGGGGCAAATAACACGCCGCAGACAGATACTCACTCATGGTTCTTCCCCAAAATCAGACACGCATTATTTCCACCAAACGCAAAGGAATTGGACAGGATAACAGGGCGAACAAGCGGCGTAGACTCACAAATCAAACCACATGATGGCAGCGAGGCATCGGGACGACTGCATGAAAAATCCTGCGCGGGCAAAGGAAGATCTCGCGTTAAAAGCAGCCAACAGAGCACGGCCTCACTGATACCTGCTGCGCCTAACGTATGACCCGTGAGATGTTTCGTTGAGCTACAAGGCACGCCATCGCCAAAAACGGTGTGAACCACGCGGGCTTCAATCTGGTCATTCAGGCGCGTAGCCGTACCGTGTAAATTGATATAGCCCACGTCTTCAGGCTGCAAACCCGCTTGAGACAGCGCCATATGCATCGCGCGAATCGCTCCGTCGCCCTCCGGGTGCGGCGCAGACATATGGTGAGCATCAGATGACTCCCCGCAACCCAATACCGCCACGCGATCGGGCTGCGTTCCGAGCAGCATCAGCGCAACGCCTTCACCGATAGTGATGCCGTTACGTTCCTCGCTGAACGGCTGGCAGCGCGTTGAAGAGAGTGATTCAAGGCTGTCGAAGCCATTTAGCGGCATACGGCTCAACGTATCCGCACCGCCGACGATAGCCACATCCACCAGCCCGACATCAATCAATCGTTTACCGCTGATCAGCGCTCTGGCGCTGGAAGAGCAAGCGGTTGATATGGTGTAAGCGGGGCCATCTAATTTCAGATAGGCGGCCAAAAATCGGGAAGGATCGCCAAGTTCCTGCTGCGCGTAGTGATAGGTGGAAAGATTTTCGCTGACATAGCGATCGGCTTCATCTAAACCGGAGGTACTGGTGCCCAAAATCACTGCCACGCGATCGGCGCCATATTGCGCGATAGCCGCGTCCACCTGAGGTCGAATCTGTTCCAGCGCCGCCAGCAAGAGTTGGTTATTACGGCTCTGATGCGCCGCCAATTCCACTGGAATAGCGGGTAATACTGCATCCACCTTCCCTGTCCAACAGGGCTTATCATGCAGCAACCACCCGGTATCAGGGCGCATGCCCGGTGCCTGACCGCTAGCAAGATTATCGGCAATCTCATCCAGATTATTGCCCAGCGCATTCAGCGCTCCGACGGCATTAATGTAAATCATGCTAGCTATCCAGATGTTGAATCACGATGTGATAACCAAATACAAACTGCTGAACGCTCATCGGCACTCGCTGGTTATTCCGCGTCATGTAGCGAATTTCTGTAATCAGCGTGCCGCGATCGTCACGCAACTGTCTTTTATCATCGCTATCCTTTAGCGTCCAACCCGCTGGCAGTTGCGTCTGCCATACGGCGATCGGCCAGTGGCTCAGCATGATATCCGCCAGTACCTGACTGGCTGGTGGCAACTGCGGCAGGACGATGGACTGTTCCGTATGCACCCCTTGCGCATCATACGTGACCTTAAACAGGCGGATGCCAATAGAGGAAAGCCCGACCAGTGAAAGTTGCTTATCATCGGCATTCAGCATCACCAGCAGCGATTGCTGCTTACCCTCAAAAGTTCCCGTCAACAGTTGCTGTTCGTTAACCGATGGGGCAATGGCTGGCGCAGGTAACGTGACTTTTACTCCCGGTTTGAGCCACGCCTGTGGACGATTATCATCATGCTGTTTGCTGGCACAACTGCTTAGCAGCAGCACACCAATAAGCACAAGCCCACGTCGCAATAATGTCATTTTCGTTTCCCTTTTGAATCCGGCAACGCCAGCGGTGCCAGCAAGAAGGCGATAAAAATACCGCTACAAAGCACAATTCCAAAGCTACTGATGGCCTGAGTGCTGCTGAAAACCAACATCCCCAGCGTTAACAGCGCAACGCACATCGCCAGAGTGACCGCCAGCAGCGAGGTCATCGGCGTACCGCGTGGATTACTGAAAAACAGCGTGTAATTGATACCAATCCCCAGCACCAGAACCAGCGCCAGCAATGAAAACAGGTTGAGCGAATGCCCACTCAACGCCAGCACCGCCAGCCCGCCCCCTAGCGACAGCGCCGACGGCACCACATTTAATAACCCACGACGTAGCCCAAGACGAATCACGTAGCTCAGTGCAATCACGACCAGCGCGGCCGTCAGCAACCATCCCAACATGGCGCGATAGAAACCGAACAGAGCATCGAATGTCCCTTTTCTGTCGATCCACTCCACGCCCGGCAGCGTCTTGGCCATCTGTTCCAGCGCAGTGCTATCGCTCACGCCGCTTACCGGAACCAGAACACCGCTTTTCCCATTAGGTAACGTTAGCCACAACAGCCGCCACCCTTCACTGATCGGGCTATTTAGCCAGCGTTCCGGCGTAACAGGCATGGAGCGTACATCCGGCATCGCGACCTCGACACCCGATTCCTTAAGGCGATCGACCACCGCAGGGGCTGCCGAAGCAATAAGCTGGCTATCACGCTGCTGCTGAGCCAGAGAAGAAAGCGGCAGTAACCGATACTGCTTTAGCCACGCCTGTTGCTGTGCGTTACGCAGTTTAGGCGCGAGTTGTTCCAGACGCAGCAATGTCTCCTCCGCGCTATCGCCGTAAACGACAAACCAGGTTTGATCGGCGCTTTGCCCTGTTAATGCCGTCAACTGCCGCTCTTGTTGCATCAAATCCTGCGGCAACGCCTGTAGCTGGGAGATATCATCATTCACGTCCAGTCGCAGCAGCCCCACAACCGAAAGCGCCGCCAGCGCCAGCGGGATACCCAAGCGCACGACACGCTGACGTCGCCATGCAGCCAGCCAGCGCCCCATCAGCACCATCGCGGGAACCGGCCTGACCGGTAGCCCCTTAACCAGAAAAGGATACCAACACACCACCGTCAGACAGGATGCCGTCAATCCGGTCGCTGCGAATACCGCTAGTTGCTGCAAACCGGGGAACGGTGCCAGCGCCATAATCAGATAAGCCACCACCGCCGTTCCCAGCGCGAGCAAAAGGGCTGGCAGGACTTTTTTCAGGCTTTCCAGTGCGGAAACATGACCGCCATGAACCATCCGTTCGGTCAGATAATAGAGCGTATAATCCGCTGAAATCCCGACAATGCTGATACTCATGACCAGCGTCATCAAATGCAGTTCACCGAACAGCAGCAACGTAAAGACTGTGCCTGCCAGCGCACCGATGCCCACCGATAATCCACAGAGCAAGAGCGGGCGCGGTGAACGAAACACAAAGAAGATCAGCAGCAGAACGCCCGCCACGGTGGCGACGCCAAGGGTAGAGACATCCTGTCTGGCCTGTTGGCTGGCATAGTTGCTGAACAGTACTGTCCCGCGTGTTAATACTTCGGCATCAGGAAATGCGGCGTTGAGATCGCGTTCAAGGACACCCAATTTATCAACCAGTTGCTGATTGCGCGCCATGTCAAACGAACCGCCGCTAAGCTCACCGTGCAGAAAGTACCAAGTGCGGCCTTGTGCATCTTTTGCCGTTAACCAGCCTTGTGACAGCCCCAACTGGCTGGCATTTTGCTGCAACGCCAACTGAGATCCGCGCACCAACATCAGGGGATCGTGATTTAGCTCTCTACCGCTCACGCCCGCAAACGCGGAATAAAGCTGTGCCAAGACCCAATCGGCCTGCGCTGCGCCGCCCTTCTCCAGTCGCGCCCGCGTGACGGGATCGACTAAGCCGTTGCGATGTTCAAAAACGAATTTCCCCCAACGCTGCTGCTGTTCGGCATCAATAGGGCCATTGACCTGCTGTAGATCGGGAAGGGCACGCAGGTGTTTCAGCCACCAATCCGCTACCGCGGGTTCCGCCTGCTTGCCCGGTGTGACCAGCCACACCATCTGCCGATCGAGGCGTTGCATAAAGCCTTGCTGTAATTCAGGAGGAAGTGCCCCCATCGACTGCTTGGGCAACAGTGCCAACACGCTACTGTTGATCTGCGCGTTTGGTAGCAGCAGCGTCAGCGCCGCGATCAGCGCAACGCAGCAGATCATCCAAACCCGCGATGCGCGACGAATGCCGTCAGAAAACGAAGCGCTGACGTTCATCATCACTCAGTTCTCGTGGTGCGATCCGCTGATTACTCAGGGTAATTCGGGTCATGTCACCTTGGCGGTCATCCAGCGCAATACCGTCAAGAAATTCACCGCCGTTCAGCGTAATGGTGTTGAACAGTTTATCTAACGGCGACGTTTTCGGTGTCAGCACTAGTCTCCACTGCTGCTTGCCAAGATCGGTAAAATTAATGGAAAAATTCTGCTCTAATACGTGACGATCGGCCTGAAACAGGGCGCGTAGCAGGTGGTTAAATTGAAACATCTGCGGGTTGCTTTCAGCCGTGACGATCTGCGGCGCTTGTCCATTCATCACCTGAACCATGCGCGTTTCGTCCAATACCATCGTCAACGGAAACGGCGCAGCCTGGTGCCACCACAACCCTTTATCCTGCGCGATCAGCAGTTGCCCACCGGATTTAAGCGGCTTTGCCATGCCTTTTATTTCACGCAGTTGAGTGAAATCGGCTCGCACCACCGGTTGGCTACTGAATCGCTGCTGTAAATCATCCAGCGTGACAGCCTGCGCCACACCGCTCAATAACATAAAAACCGCGACAATGAGTCGTTTCATGGCGTCACTCCAAGGCGCTCAAACAAAATAGGGGGAGAAACAAAACTCAGCTCACGGCAGCCTTCCTGTACCGCGACCTGAATCGTATAGCCAGTCGTTGTGCGTTGGCCGTTTTCAGCATCGAAAATCTGGTAGGCGATACGCAAACGATTCTCGATCTCCTCGATAGTGGCGCGTATGCGTATACGCTGCTCGTAAGTCAGCGCCGCACGGTATTTCACCCGCGTATCCACGACAGGCCACACATAGCCCGATGCCTGCATTTCGCGGTAGCCATAGTTAAATTTGCTGAGCAGTGCCTCACGCGCCACTTCAAAAAAACGAAAATAGTTACCGTGCCATACCACGCCCATCGGATCGCAGTCATGGAAAGATACCGTCAGTTCAACCTCATGGCTTAAGCGGGGATCGTTTACCACCATTACTCCTTTTTCCCAGCGGCTCGGCCTTCATCATCAGGCAAGCTCCAGAAATCAAAAAAATTAAACCAGTCGAGCGGGGATTTCAGCGCGTAGTGCGCCAACCGTTCAGCATAGCGATCGACGACCTGCTGTAAGGCCTGTTGTCGGGCTGCACGAGGTAACACAATGCTATCGGCAAAATGCTCGCAGTAGACGCGCAGTTTTTTCTTCTCGTGAATGACAAACATCAGCAACACAGGGCAACGCAGCGCCGCAGCCAAGACAAACGGCCCTTGAGGAAAAGGCGCGTCTTTTCCCAAAAACGGGCTCCACACCACACGGCGCACTCCACCACGCTGACGATTGACCGCCGTGCGATCGCCGACAATCGCCACCCATTCTCCAGCATCCAGCTTTTCTTGCAGCATGATGGCGGTATCAGGCCCGATATCGCTGACAGGGATAAGATTCACCCCCGCCTGCGGAGCGATTTCCTCCAACACCTGCTTAAAACGCTGGGAATTTTCAGTAAATACCAGCGCGTTAATCACCAGCCCGCTCACCTGCTGCGCCAGTGCACGGCACACCTCGATATCGCCGAGGTGTGACGCCAAAATCAGTTGTCCTGTTAGTCTGCTGTGTTCAATGGTTTCCCGCGCGCCGGGGGCAAAATCAATATCGCGCCCCCAGTGTAGGTCACCGCGCCAACTGGCGATTTTATCCAGCATCGCCTCACCAAAACGGAGGAAATGGAGATAGCTGTTGAGCGGTTTCGGCAGCAAGATATCGTGCTGACGCGCATAACCCCCAACGTGCTTCAACCATGATTGAGAGGCCTGACGCGCAGTACGGCCAGTCAGCCAGTAAAATGCAATAACAGGCCAGAGGAACAGCGTAAACACCCCGCGCCCTAACCGCTGATACACCGCCAGCATAAATCGCATCCCGAGCAAACCTTTGCGCTCCGACACGCCAGCCCAGTGTTGCTGACGCTGCCGCATTAGCAGCACGGGAATGCGCGGAAGCATGCCGAAAAACAGGCGGGTATGCATCCAGGAAATCCGCAGGTTATCGTGCAGCGCATCGAAATGAGACAGGCCGTTTTCTGGATACGTCACCGCCGTCTCAATAAAGCGGCTGGGCGTTCCCGCCCAATACAGGCGCACCATAATTTCCGTATCGAAATCCATACGGTGGCCGAGAGATTTCTGCGAGATCAGCGATAACGTAGCCGCAACCGGATAGACACGGAACCCGCACATGCTGTCCTTGATGGAAAGGGATAGCGTTTCAATCCAGACCCAGACATGAGTGACATAGCGCCCGTAAAGGCGGGATTTCGGTACGGAGGCATCGTAACGCGGCCGGCCGGAAATCAGGCAATTTGGGTGCGCTTTCGCCTCATCCAGCAGCAGTGGCGCATCTTCAATCTGATGCTGCCCGTCGGCATCAACCTGTAAGGCATGGCTAAACCCAGCCTGCGCCGCGGCCTCGATACCACGAATCACCGCCGCGCCTTTACCACTGTTTTGCGCCAAACGAATCAACGTCACGCCGGCCTTTTCTGCCGCCAGTTGAGCGAGAACATATTGCGTTGCCGCATCGCTGCCATCATCAACAATAAAAACCGGCAGCGCGAGCGATGCCAGACGCCCCAGCACCGAGGCCATCATGGCGCCGTGGTTATAACAAGGGATCACCACGCAGGGCGAGAATGCGCCATTTACTGACATGAGCGCTCTTCCGTCATTGGCGTGAGCTTGATTTTTCCGCTGCTGGCGGTACGCTCAATTTCGCCATCCAGAGTGGTATAGCTAAAGGTCAGCCACTGCTTTCCGGCGTGCCAGGTCAGCACCAGACGCAGCGTTTTGCCGGGCAAAATCGGCTGCTGGAATTTAATGTTCTCAATCGATGAAAATGTCCACCCTGGCACCAGCACCGTCGTCGCGTAGTGCATCACCCAATCCAACTGCGCCACGCCCGGCAATAACGGCTGCCCCGTAAAGTGGCCGTTGAACCAGAACAGATCGGGGTCAACCTGTAGCATCAATTCAACCTGAGACGTTTCATCCGCCTCTTTTACATCGTGCCGGACAAGCTCAACGGGCAACATGAAACAATTCCTGTATCTGCGGCCAGGCACGTTTACTCTGGCTGTTGTGGGGAATAACATCGACGATGCGCCAAAAACGCGGCATCGCTAACGGCTCCAGCCATTTTTGCAATTCATGCCGCCATTGGCGTTTCAAATTCGGTAGATCATCGGCTTTATCGGGGGTATTCAGCACCAGCACCACGCCGATACCGCTCCGCTCCGGGCGCGTCACCTGAAGCGCAACCGCATCAGCAATGTCGGGCAGTTCGAGTAAACGCCGTTCTATCTCACTTAGCGAAATGCGTTTGTCTTCGATCTTCACTATACGATCGTGTCGGCCGCACAGTTGAAAATGCCCCGCGTCATCGAACGTTAATCGATCATCCAGCTTGTGTCCCTGGGCATGTGGAATCAGCGCCGACTGCGCCCACCAGTTATCTTGTTCATCACGCCGCAGTGACACACCGGGAAACAACTGCCACGGCACCGTATCTGTCTCACGCGAACGCCATGCCAACACGCCCGTTTCGGTACTGCCGTATATTTCATTAATCGGGTGCATAAACCACTCCGCTGCCGCCTCAGCATGAGGCCAGGGGAGTGTTCCCCCCGCAGAGACAATCAATGAACACTCAGGGACAGAAAGCGTACGATCGATGCGACGTAAGAATGCCGGACTACTGATAAATACGTAACGTTGTTGGCGGTGTTGTGAAGTAAGCTGTTCAGTATAAAGCAACTGGCGGCTATCAAAACGCAGCCCCAGCGCCATAGGCAGCCAGATACGAAACGTCAGTCCATATAAATGCTGGTGGGTGACGGACGCGATCACATCGCAGCCTTGCAAATGCGTTCCCCAACGATCCGCCAGCCAACGCGACTCTTCATCCAGACAACGCACTGGCTTAACAATTTGGCGCGGCTTTCCGGTAGAACCTGACGTGAACAACACCACACAGGCATCATCCGGTATAGAAGGCAGCGCCGCATCCTCGCCGCTCGGCGTCTCAGCCGTCAGGATCAAGACCGGGCAATCCAGATGCAGCGAAACATCGGTCAACACCCCATCAAACTCATCCGTCTGTTCTTCTAATACGGATGGGCGACAGTGACCGGGGATGACAGGCGTTTTTCCCGCATGTAAAGCAGCCAGAAGCCCAATAGTGAAAAGGTAGCTATCTTCAAAACACAGTGCCCAGCGCGTTTCATGGCGCTGGCTTAGCTGCTGATAAAGCGCACTCACCTGCGCTTTTAGCCTGCTTAACGTGAACGTACTGGCACCCTGGCTGGCAACAATGCGCTGTGGGGAATCATTTCCCGTCAGCCAGTCGTTGACGGCACGAACAGTGACCCCGCTCATACGCGCTTTCTCAGACGCTGGCGTATCAACCACTCTCCCCCCATCAACAACCCCATAAGCACATAGCTGATCACGCCATTCCATAACGTCCACCAATGAAGATTGCCGACAACACAGGTCAGCACGGCGATACTGCCGTTAACAATAAAAAACCAACACCAGACTTTCGTCACGCGACGCGTATAGGAAATAGCCTGAGCAGGGAGTTCCGGTTCACGAAGGCGGGCAAGGCGCTCGACAATCGGCATACCGCGATAAAGTGAACCGCCAAAAAGCATCAACATGACGCTGTTTACCGCAACGGGATACCACAGCAGCCAGCCACCATCGCGCAGTAATAAACTGGCAACGGAAAGCGCCACACCCGCCGCCGCCAGCCACAACGCCGTCCCTTTGAATAGGTTTTTCTCATCACGCAACACCGCAAAACGCAGAACAAACATCAGCGCCAATATCGCGAGTAGCCAGCGATGCTCAGGATGCGTGATGCTAAACCAGGCCAGAAAAGGCCAGGCGAGCGTCATTAAAATATTCAGGCTACGGATCGGCACAGGGTAGGCTCATCAACCTTCACGGAGCAGGTTTTCTACCACATCGACCACATCCTGTACCGTGCGTACAGATTTAAAAATTTCCGGTGAGATTTTGCGCCCGATACGCTTTTGTAGGTGAACCACCATATCCACCGCATCAATGCTATCTAGCTCAAGATCTTCATAGAGACGGGATTCAGGTTTGATCTCATCGGCATCCAGTTCAAACAGCTTGACCAGCAAACCGATAATTTCCTGATAAATTTCGTTTTTATCCATCATTAACTCATTTTATTTTATATCAGGCACTCACAGCGCGCTGAGTGTTGATAAAAGCGGCGAGGGTGGCAACAGAAAAGAAGTGTTGGCGCACCTCTTCACTTTCGGCAGAAAGCACGACGCCATAACGGTTTTTTACCGCTAACCCCAGCTCAAGCGCATCAATAGAATCCAGACCAAGACCTTCGCCAAAAAGAGGGGCATCCGTTTCTATTTCATCCACGCTGATATCTTCAAGATTAAGAGAATCGATAATCATCTCTTTGATTTCAATAAATAGACTTTCCATAACAATTTCCAAATGGTGATCAGCTTTCTGGTGTCAAAGATTGCTGCAAAAGGCGATTCAAACGGCGAGCCGCCAAGGGTCGCGCCTCTTCAGGCGCCATAAAAATGTCGTTGCTAATACGTTCGCGCACGCTCACCGTGAAATAGGGTTTTTCAGGCGGGATGTGATACCAACGGCTTTGTTTTCCCAATGTTTTTTGACTACAGTGAATATGCACAACCCGCAAATCACAGCCGCAACGCACAGCGATGTTTGCGGCACCACGTTGCAGAACAAGGGGTTCGCCATAACGCGTGCGTGTGCCTTCAGGAAAAATAATGATTGCGTCACCGCTATCGAGCCGCTGCTGGCAATCAGGTAGTAACGCATCAGACTGGCTATTGAGCAGATAATCCGCCGCGCGAATCACGCCGCGGAAAAACAGGTTTTTCTGTAAATCAGCTTTAACCAGACAGTCAGCATCTGGCATGACGGAGGCCAGCAAAACATAGTCAATTAACGTCGGGTGATTGGCGACAACCAAACAGCCGCGATCGCGCTGTAAGGTTTCGATGCCGTCAATACGGTAATCCAGTACGCCTAATCGGCGGGCACTGCATAAAAAAAATCGGAAGCTGGCAGAAATGCTGCGCCGAGCCAACTGGCGGCGGCGTGTAGTATCACGCTGAATTAGCAGAAAATTGAACCACACCAGAGAAAGCAGTAATCCTCCCACCCCAAACATGGCAAAACACATGCCTGTCATCGTTAATCGCCATAAACGATTAAGATGGGCAGAAGGACGAAAAACCAGTGAGGATTCAGACATCTCTCCTCTCCCACGCCCAGCTAACCCGTTCACCTGATAAAGAAAAACGGGGGGTTCTGGCAAGAAAAGCGTGCAAAAACAGCAAACTTTGTGGTGAATCGCCGTCGGGGGCATCCACAAGAGGTCGTGATTCACAAACGACGTCATCCCCTTCCCCTAACAATAGCGCGACGGCGTAGGGGTAACGAGGTGTATCGACCGGGACATGTGGATGGTAGAAATCAGGGATCGCGCCATCAAAATCTACCAAGAGAATATGACGGTATCCCGCAGCCTGTAATGCTTTCGCTTCAATCAGGCCTTGTTGGAAAGAGTCCATACCTGCGGCAATCGACGTAGAAACCAGCGGAGCTTTCGCCGTAATCGTCAGGCTGCCGACAGCCGCATTGTGTACTGACATGGCAAAATCGGTAGGAGAAATATTCTCATTGTGTGCAAGCGCATTCAGGATATTCAGGTTGCGTTCCAGCTCGCCGTGGCGAGAGGTGAAAACAATGGCATCAACCGACTGGCGACTCAGTAACGCTAAGCCACTATCGACCGCCAAACGGCTCCCCTGATTAAGGCGACGCGCCATCATCATGGGTAAATGTCGACCTTTATCCAAAGGTTGCGCAGTATTGATAGCAGCGGGGATCCGTGACCAATAAAGCCAATCGTCCGTACTGCTGAGACCCGGCGCACTGGCCTGCCAATCAATAATTGAAAATGCTAATCTCATACTGCCTTCTTTCAGTCCACCCTATTTCGGCTTTATCACTGCAATGTCCCGTTTATACCCGTCATATTTCAAGCGGCTTGTGCGTTGGCTGCCCTTGCTCACCCCAGTCATTTACCTGAGGGACTCGCTCGGTTGCCGCCTTCACGCAACTCGTATTATTTAGGGTATAGATCCACTATTTTATAATCGCTTTTTACCGATCAACAGTGTGTGACCGACACCAATATTATCGATTTGATTTTCAACGATAAATCCAGCCTGTTCTACGAGAGGCAAAAACCGTCTGGCCGCATAAAAACGGCTGGTGCCATTGGCAAGGCAGGTAAAATAGAGCGAAGAGGCATTTAGGCTAAAAGCCCCCGCTTCCCACCGTTGACGATCCCAAAAAATATCCAAAATACACACTCTGGCATCCGGCTTCATCACACTGGCGATTTTACGCAAAATAGCCACGATTTGTTCTTCGCTGAAACAGTCGAGAAACTGGCTCATCCACCATATATCCGCTTCGCCTGGTAATGGGCAATCGGAAAGCATATCAACAGCGCGACCCTGAATACGGTCGGATTTCCCAGCGTCAGTGATATTCTCTGTCGCCAGCGCAATTTGTTCCGGCAAATCTAAAATCGTAATGTTTACATCACTATCGTAGTCATAGCAGCGCATCGCCCATTTACCGGTATTTCCGCCAACATCGTAGAGGTGTTTTGGCTTTAGCTGGAAGACATGCGGTAAAGCGGCATCAAATGCAGCATCTGAATAGAAATGATCGAATGCAAACCAGCTCTCTTTTGCCTGCTGCGGCAGTTGGCTTAGCGCTGGATATATGGTTGGCCATTCACCAAACACTTTTAAGCCAGAAGGCACATTTTTTGACAGAGCCTCATCAAGGTAGAACATCCCCTGATAACAAACATCCTGAGTAAAATCCATGTTGACGCGCGTCATGCGGTCATGAAGCAGATAATGACCAATTTTAGCCAGAACGTAGTGTTCACTTTTCTGGATAATCAGGCGACCACTCAATCCGACATCCAGCAGCAGTTCAACGGCATAGTGATTTAATGAGGTGCTGGCAACAATATCGTCAAGATTTGCTCCCTGACGACCGCGCTTATCCAAAAAATCTAAAATACCGTGGTTACGAAGATTGATTGCGGCCTGAAACAACATGGGAGCAAATGCAATTCGTTGCGCTTCTGTAATAGCATCCAATGCGCTGACATTATCTTTGTCATATCCGTAATACACTGATTTTTCCCTTGGAGTCAGACAAAAACGATCATAAAAGAACAAAAGATAGAGCCGGATAACAAGAATATATCCGACTCTTAAAATTATTTAATCTGTTGACCGGCAAGTGTTAATTGAATTTCATGATCCAGGTTTTTTATCCAATTATTATAATTTCGGTGGATCCTTCCCCCTCCCGCCAACAAATTCTCACTCCCAACATAGTTTATCGAATAACTGGTTTGCGAATAGGTAATGCGAACATTTGCCACATGACTACGCTGAACCAGACGACCATCAATCGCACCGGCATAAACCTGAGTCATCGCCCACTTACGTTTTTGCCCTGCTTCAATAATGGCATTCTTTACCTGTTCAGTGGTGTGTTGCCCAGAGATGGACTGTGTCACATTCGCGACAGGAACCGTACGCTCAGCACAACCAGACAATATAAGAACAGAAGCTAACGCGGCGAAAATAATCTGTTTTTTCATAAAATCCCTATCAAACAAAAACATCACTGCCAAAAAAGAATTCGCTTCTGATGCAAGGTGTAAAACTAATGCATCATTAAAACTATTTTACACAAAATAGAGATAACCTGACAAAAGAAACATGGTTCCCTGCCTCAGGTTTTTATCAAACAGATATCAGTTGTGTGAGGCAAAGCAATAAGAATGGACATCAAAAATCCGCCTTATGTTTACCGACATAAGGCGGAGGATCTGTGACGAAAAATACCGAAAAATTATTCTACGGTAACAGACTTCGCCAGATTACGCGGTTGGTCAACATCCGTGCCTTTAATCAGCGCGACGTGATAAGACAGCAGTTGCAACGGTACGGTATAGAAGATTGGCGCAATCACTTCTTCAATATGCGGCAGCGGAATGATTTTCATATTTTCGCTGCTGGTGAACCCCGCATCTTCATCAGCGAAGACATACAGCTCGCCACCGCGCGCCCGAACTTCTTCAATATTGGATTTCAATTTCTCCAACAGTTCATTGTTCGGTGCCACCACCACCACCGGCATATCGGCATCAATCAGTGCCAGCGGGCCGTGTTTCAACTCGCCTGCCGCATAGGCTTCTGCGTGAATGTAAGAGATCTCTTTCAGCTTCAGCGCCCCTTCCATCGCGATCGGATACTGATCGCCACGACCAAGGAACAGCGCGTGATGCTTATCAGAGAAACCTTCCGCCAGAGATTCGATGAGCTTGTCCTGAGACAACATCTGCTCAATACGCGCCGGCAACGCCTGCAAGCCATGAACGATGTCGTGTTCAATCTGCGCATCCATACCACGCAGGCGACCAACACGCGCCACCAGCATCAGCAGAACGGTAAGCTGGGTAGTAAAGGCCTTAGTGGAGGCCACGCCAATCTCGACGCCCGCTTTGGTCATCAGTGCCAGATCGGATTCACGCACCAGCGAGGAACCCGCCACGTTACAAATAGCCAGTGAACCCAGATAGCCCAACTCTTTGGATAAGCGCAGCGCCGCCAGCGTATCAGCCGTTTCACCGGACTGAGACAGGGTAATCATCAGGCTGTTCTTACGCACCGCAGGTTTGCGATAGCGGAATTCGGAGGCGATTTCGACGTCGCACGGAATCCCCGCTAACGCTTCAAACCAGTAGCGGGAAACCATACCGGAATTGTAGGACGTCCCGCAGGCGATAATCTGTACGTGTTCAACCTTCGCCAGCAGTTCATCCGCTTTCTGGCCTAACTCAGAAAGATTGATCTCGCCGTGGCTGAAACGCCCTTCAAGGGTGTTCTTGATCGCCATTGGCTGTTCGTAGATCTCTTTCTGCATGTAGTGACGATACGCGCCTTTATCACCAGCATCGTAATTCACTTTTGATTCAATTTCTTCGCGCGCGGCAAGCTGGCCAGATTTATCAAACACGCGCACGTCACGACGGGTGATTTCTGCCACGTCGCCTTCTTCCAGAAACATGAAACGGCGAGTAACAGGCAGCAGCGCCAACTGATCGGAGGCAATAAAGTTCTCACCCACACCACGGCCAATCACCAGCGGGCTACCCGAGCGTGCAGCGACCAGTACGCTTGGGTCGCGGTTATCCAACACCACCATGCCATACGCACCGCGCAACTGTGGGATCACGCGCTTAACCACCTCAACCAGCGTGCCACCGTTCTGCTGCTGTTCGAAATGAACCAGATGGGCAACCACTTCGGTATCGGTTTCAGAAACAAAACGGTAGCCGCGACCGATCATCAGTTCACGCAGCGGCTCATGGTTTTCGATAATGCCGTTATGGACGATAGTGATATGTTCAGAAACATGCGGATGTGCGTTTTCTTCAGAAGGTTCGCCGTGTGTTGCCCAGCGGGTATGGGCGATACCCGTACCACCGTGCAACTCATGCTCATCAGCGGCCTGAGAAAGCACCTGCACTTTACCCAGACGACGTAAACGAGCAACATGTCCTTCGCTATCAACAACCGCCAGACCCGCTGAGTCATAGCCGCGGTACTCAAGGCGGCGTAAACCTTCCAACAAAATTTCAGCAACATCACGTTGCGCAACAGCGCCTACAATTCCACACATCGATGGTATTCCTATAAAAGTGACATATTGTGTCACCTGGGATGTCTTAGACCTGATTGTTCCGGTTTTTCCGGGTTCCCCGAGCCTTGTAGAGAGTGGGGATTATTATGTTTTGTCCTGTACTCTGAATTCGGCCAAAGCACAGAACAAAACAACCTCCGCCACAGACGGAGGTCTATCACACAACGGCTATTTCTTCTTCACTGGTCGTTGCCAGCCAGAAATATGCCGTTGTTTCACGCGGCTGATCACCAGTTCATTCTCTGCCACATCACTGGTGACTGTCGTTCCCGCGCCGATCGTCACGCCGCTGGCAACGTTAACGGGCGCCACCAGTTGCGTATCCGAGCCAACAAACACATCATCACCAATCACCGTTTTGTGTTTATTCGCGCCGTCATAATTACAGGTGATCGTTCCCGCACCAATATTAACACCGGAACCGATATCCGCATCACCCAAATAGCTAAGGTGACCCGCTTTTGATCCTTTACCCAGACGTGCCTTTTTCAACTCCACAAAGTTGCCAACATGCGCGCCCTCAGCCAGTTCCGCGCCAGGGCGCAAGCGGGCAAATGGGCCAACGGTACACTGTGCTTCCAGCACCGCGTCTTCCAGCACAGAATAAGGACTAATCTCTGTGTCATCACCAATGATGCAGTTCTTGATTACGCAGCCAGCACCAATTTTCACCCGGTTGCCTAGTTTAACATTGCCTTCCAGGACCACATTGACATCAATCACTACATCACGACCATGCGTGAGTTCACCACGCAGATCAAATCGTGCCGGATCGAGCAACATGACACCAGCCAGCAGCAGCTTATCGGCCTGCTCACGCTGATAAACCCGTTCCAATGCAGACAGTTGCAGGCGATTATTGACACCTTCCACTTCGCTCAACCGATTAGGATGAACCGCTTCAACGCGCTGACCTTCTTTTGCCGCCATCGCGATGATATCGGTGATATAGAACTCACCCTGTGCGTTGTTGTTATTCAACTGGCTCAACCAACGCTTCAAATCCTTGCCGTTGGCAATCAAAATGCCGGTATTGATCTCGTTAATCTGCCGCTGTTCTTCGCTGGCATCTTTGTGCTCAACGATCCCCACTACGGCACCATCTTCACGCACGATTCGCCCATAACCCGTAGGATCGTCAAGTTTCACCGTCAACAGACCGATCCCGCCCTGCGGCTTCGCCTGACGTAAGCGCCCCAGCGTTTGCGGTGAAATCAGCGGTACATCGCCATAGAGCATCAGGATATCTTCATCATCGGCAAAATGAGGCGCAGCTTGCTGCATCGCATGCCCGGTTCCCAGTTGTTCTGCCTGTAACACCCAGTTTAATGCCGGATCGGTCAATTCACGTTTTAACAGATCGCCGCCGTGACCGTATACCAGATGAACGTGCTGCGCGCCTGTCGTCATTGCCGCATCAATAACGTGCTGCACCATCGGTTTCCCTGCCAGGGTGTGTAACACCTTGGGAAGGTCGGAATACATACGGGTTCCTTTACCCGCAGCAAGGATCACCACACTCATAGCACTATTTGACATAAGCATCCTGACAATACGGAGCCACTGCCCCGCAACAATAAAAATGGCTAGCCTGTTACAGCATGAATAACCAGAGTTTACCTAAGCCACAGCCTAACGCGGATACTTTTTGCTGAGTTTTTTCTGAAAATCTTGCACAACACGACGAATTCCCATGGCAAGAGAGTACAGTCCCCAAAAAAAGAAATGGCACAGGGTTTCATAAAAAACAGACGTTGTTTTTAAGTATTTCCATTTGTGACACGGGCAAAAGAAACAGCGTTTCATTTATAGCAATATACGCGGGCAAATAATTCAATAATGAAGGAGATACAATGAAACGTTGTTCTTCACAAAAATGTGACGTTTTACGGAAACACCGTTCTTCACGCCTCGCAGCCGTCGCGTTGACGAATGCATTACTCTTTAGTTTCAGCACACACGCCGCGACAGAATCAACGCCCGTCTGGCACGGAATAGCATTTGGTCAGTCAACAGACGTAAACTTCTCATCCAATGTCCTGCCGGAGAAAATTGGCGTTAACGACGTCACCATTAACGGCAAGAAATTAGCCCCAGGGGATAACGCGGATTTGTCTGCCCCCATCATGATCGAAAGTCGTGGCGGCAAGATTGCCAACACCCATGACGGGCTGACATTCTTCTATACGCAACTCCCTGCTAATGTGAATTTTACGCTTCAGTCTGATATTACCGTGGAACAGTTTGGGCCAGAAAACGGCGCCAAACCTGCGGCTCAGGAAGGGGCAGGGATTTTGGTGCGCGATATTATCGGCGTGCCACGTCAGGAACCGCTGAAAGAAGGGTATGAAGAATTCCCTGCGGCATCCAATATGGTAATGAATGCCATTATGACGCAGGATAAAAAGTCGCATACCGAAATCAAACTTCAGGCGATTCTGCGTAATGGCGTCACACAGCCGTGGGGCAATGCGGGCGCGAAAATTACCAAAACCAGCTATCAGGAAAACGTGAATCTGGAGCAAACGCCGACATTCCGTTTGAAGCTGGAGCGCACCAATGACGGCTTTATTACTTCTTATGCGCCGAAAGGCACGGATAACTGGGTATCAAAAGACGTCAAAGGCGCTGACATCGTCACTAAGCTGGATAAAGACCACTATTACGTCGGTTTCTTTGCCTCCCGTAACGCTAAAATCATCGTCAGCAATGCTCAGTTGACAACAACACCAGCGCAAACCAAAGCCTCGCCGGAATTTAAAACCAAAGATTACGATCCTGTGCTTCAGGTGATGTCATCGCCTAAAACCACTAGCGAACACTATGTCGTGCAGGCCAAAGCCAATTACAACGGCACGATCGCGGTGTCACAAGAGGGTAAATCACTGGGCGAGGCCAAACCGGTAAAAGCGGGAGAGACCTTCTCTCTGCCCGTCAAAATTGCCGGTAACGGTACGGAGTTCAAGATCGCCTATCAGCCTACGGAAGGGGATGATAAAGCGGTAAAAGAGAGCACGTTAAAAGTTGAAAGAGTGGCCTACGCAGACGCTAAAAATCTGTATGTTTCGCCACAAGGTTCAGCCAGCAATGACGGCAGTAAAAATGCCCCGCTCGATTTAACCAGCGCCGTTGCCGCCCTGCCAGCAGGCGGCACCATTTGGCTTAGCGACGGTGATTACAGCGCGACTGAAATCCCTGTCAGCGCCAGCGGCCAGCCAAAAGCCGTCAAGAACCTGTTTGCTGTCGGTAATAAAGCCGTCATTCACGGGCTACAACTGAAAGCGAGCTATTGGCATGTTAAAGGGATTGAAACTACAGAAAAACCGTTCCGTATCGAGGGAAGCTACAACACCATCGAACGCGTTTTGGCGCACCACGCTGACGATACCGGCATTCAGGTGACCTCTTCTGCCGAAGTCGGCAGACCATTGTGGGCCAGCCATAACCTGATTCTGAATTCAGAATCTCACAGCAATCAGGATCCAGGCAAAATTAACGCCGACGGTTTCGCGGTGAAAATGCGCGTGGGTGAAGGCAATGTGATTCGCGGTGCGTTCTCGCACAACAACATTGATGATGGGTTCGACCTGTTTAACAAAATCGAAGATGGTGCCAATGGCGTTGTGGTGATCGAGAATTCAATTGCCATGAACAACACCAGCAACGGCTTTAAAATGGGTGGGGAAGGCCAGCCAGTAGCGCATCAGGTTAAACACAGCATTGCCGTGGGTAACAAGCTTGATGGTTTCACTGACAACTTCAACCCCGGTGCGTTGATCGTTGAAGACAACATCGCGTTAGATAACGAACGCTTTAACTTTATTTTCCGCCCAAGCCCTTACTCTGGCCCGGAAAAACAAGGCGTCTTCAAGAACAACATTTCGCTGAAAACCAAAGCGGGTAAATATGATGATGCGGTTGTCGGCAATATCGATAACACCAACTATTTCATCAAAGGCGGCCGCTCAGTTAACGCGCAAGGCAAGGAAATTAGCGCAAATAACTTCGTATCTGTTACCGTTCCTGAGACGTTTACGCGTGATGCCAAAGGCAATCTGGTACAGGGCGACTTCCTGAAGAAAAAATAAGTCGGTGTAGAGAGCATCGCTGATTTTACCGTTATCCGGCGTAAAAATTATGCTGAGGAGGTAGCAGGCTTAGGATGAGCCGCATGGACGCGGCGAAAGCTTGCGCTGCGTCGGGCGCATGCTACGGAATAGCATGAAAATAACGGGATTATCGTGCACGAAACTGTCTCTTAGTCGGCATAAAAATGTCACTAAGAGGCGAATCTGTGAAGGAAGACGGGGAAGGCATCACTTTAAGTAAAAAAAGGCCAGTCAGTGTGAACTGACTGGCCTTTAATGATTACAAGCTTATCTGTTACATCGCTTTTCTGGTCAGCTCGATAACGCGCAGCTTCGCAATCGCTTTACTCAGCTCGGCGGAAGCCTGAGCATAATCCACATCGCCATGCGAATTACGGATATGATCTTCAGCTTTGCGTTTCGCTTCCAGCGCACGAGCTTCATCCAGATCCTGCCCACGGATCGCGGTATCAGACAGTACGGTGACAGTGTTCGGCTGCACCTCAAGGACGCCGCCAGAAAGATAAATATACTCTTCCTCACCGTGCTGCTTAACGATACGAACCATACCAGGTTTAATGGCAGTAAGCAGAGGGGCATGTCCCGGATAAATACCCAGTTCGCCTTCGCTCCCCGTTACCTGGATTTTTTGCACCAGACCGGAGAACATTTGCTGTTCTGCACTCACGACATCCAGATGGTAAGTCATAGCCATGTCACCCTCCTACAAGGCGTTACAGTTTTTTGGCTTTTTCCACGACTTCGTCAATGGAACCAACCATGTAGAACGCCTGCTCTGGCAGGTGGTCGTATTCGCCTTCCATAATTCCTTTAAAGCCACGGATGGTGTCTTTCAGGGCAACGTATTTACCCGGAGAACCGGTAAACACTTCTGCAACGAAGAACGGCTGTGACAGGAAGCGCTGAATCTTACGCGCACGAGATACCACCAGCTTGTCTTCTTCAGACAGCTCATCCATACCCAGAATCGCGATGATGTCTTTCAGTTCCTGATAACGTTGCAGAATAGACTGCACGCCACGGGCAACATCATAGTGTTCCTGACCAACAACCAACGGATCCAACTGACGGCTGGTGGAATCCAGCGGGTCAACGGCTGGGTAGATACCCAGAGACGCGATCTGACGGCTCAGTACCACGGTTGCATCCAAGTGAGCAAAGGTGGTGGCGGGTGATGGGTCAGTCAAGTCATCCGCAGGAACGTAAACGGCCTGAACGGAGGTGATTGAACCGGTTTTGGTTGAGGTGATACGTTCTTGCAGAACGCCCATCTCTTCCGCCAGCGTTGGCTGATAACCTACCGCAGAAGGCATACGGCCCAGCAGTGCGGATACTTCCGTACCGGCCAGGGTATAACGGTAGATGTTATCGACGAACAGCAGAACGTCACGGCCTTCATCACGGAACTTTTCCGCCATGGTCAGGCCAGTCAACGCAACGCGCAGACGGTTGCCTGGTGGCTCGTTCATCTGGCCATAAACCAGTGATACTTTGTCGATAACGTTGGAATCGGTCATTTCGTGGTAGAAGTCGTTACCTTCACGGGTACGCTCACCCACGCCTGCAAACACGGAGTAACCGGAGTGCTCGATCGCGATGTTACGGATCAGCTCCATCATGTTTACGGTTTTACCTACGCCCGCACCACCGAACAGACCCACTTTACCGCCCTTGGCAAACGGACACATCAGGTCGATAACCTTGATGCCGGTTTCCAGCAGTTCCTGTGAGTTTGACAGTTCTTCGTAGCTTGGCGCTGCGCGGTGAATCGCCCAACGCTCTTCTTCGCCGATGTCGCCTTTCATGTCGATGGGTTCACCCAATACGTTCATGATACGACCCAGCGTTGCTTTACCTACCGGTACTTCGATCGGGTGGTCCAGGTTATTCACGTTCAACCCGCGACGCAGACCGTCAGAAGAACCCATTGCGATACAGCGAACAATACCGCCGCCTAACTGCTGCTGTACTTCCAGCACCAGTTTTTCAGCGCCGTTCTCTACCTCAAGCGCATCGTACACCTTTGGTACGGCATCTTGCGGGAACTCGACGTCCACCACGGCGCCGATTACCTGGATAATCTTTCCAGTAGCCATCTTGAATCCTCTACGTAATTCGACAATACGTAATTCGTAAACCTGCTTTAAACCGCGGAGGCTCCCCCGACGATTTCGGTGAGTTCCTGGGTAATGCTGGCCTGACGAGCTTTGTTGTATACCAACTGAAGCTCTTTGATCAGGCTACCGCCGTTATCGGTCGCGGCTTTCATCGCAACCATTCGCGCGGCCTGCTCACTGGCCAGATTTTCTACGACGCCCTGATAAACCTGAGATTCTACATAACGGCGCAGCAGGGTATCCAGCAGCGACTTAGGATCGGGTTCATACAGGTAATCCCAGGATTTCTTCTTCAACTCACCGTCATCCGAAGGCGGCAACGGTAATACCTGAACAACAAGCGGTTCCTGAGACATGGTATTAATAAACTTGTTGCTTACGATATACAGCTTGTCCAGACGACCTTCGTCATAGGCTTGCAGCATAACTTTAACCGGGCCGATCAGTTCTGATACGGAAGGGTTATCCCCCATACCGGTAACCTGAGCAACAATGTTTGCGCCTACCGAACCAAAGAAAGAAACCGCTTTGGAACCAATCAGCGCTAAATCAGTTTCAACGCCTTTGTCGCTCCAGGATTTCATATCAGCCAGCAGTTTCTTGAACAGGTTAATGTTCAAACCACCACACAGGCCACGGTCCGTAGACACCACCAAGTACCCAACGCGCTTAACGTTGCGCTCTTCCAGGTACGGGTGTTTATATTCCAGATTTCCTAACGCAAGGTGACCAATCACATTGCGTATGGTTTCCGCATAAGGACGGCTGGCCGCCATACGATCCTGCGATTTACGCATTTTGGAAGCGGCGACCATTTCCATTGCTTTGGTGATCTTCTGCGTATTTTGGACGCTTGCGATCTTACTACGTATCTCTTTTGCGCCGGCCATCTTTGCTTCTCCTCAAAGCCTTGCGGCCTGCTTTACAGCAGGCCACCGGGCGTTACCAGGACTGGGTTGCCTTAAAAGTATCGAGGATGCCTTTAAATTTGCCCTCGATCTCATCGTTATAAGCGCCAGTCTGGTCGATTTGTTGCAGAAGTTCGCCATGCTCACGGTCAGCGTAAGCCAGCAGAGCCGCTTCAAAGCTACCCACTTTCGACAGCTCAACATCTTCCAGATAACCACGTTCCGCCGCAAACAGAACCAGAGACTGCTGCGCGACAGACATCGGCGCATACTGTTTCTGCTTCAACAGCTCGGTCACTTTCTGACCGTGGCTCAACTGCTTACGGGTTGCATCATCAAGATCGGAAGCGAACTGCGAGAATGCCGCCAGTTCACGGTACTGTGCCAGAGCGGTACGAATACCCCCGGACAGTTTTTTCATGATCTTGGTCTGTGCTGCACCACCCACGCGGGATACGGAGATCCCTGGGTTAACCGCAGGACGGATACCGGCGTTAAACAAGTTGGATTCCAGGAAGATCTGACCATCGGTAATAGAAATTACGTTGGTCGGAACGAACGCAGAAACGTCACCCGCTTGTGTTTCGATGATCGGCAGAGCGGTCAACGAACCGGTTTTCCCCTTCACTTCACCCTTGGTGAATGCTTCAACGTAATCGGCGTTAACACGCGATGCACGCTCCAGCAGACGGGAGTGGAGATAGAAAACGTCACCCGGATAAGCTTCACGACCTGGTGGACGACGAAGCAGCAGAGAGATCTGACGATAAGCAACGGCCTGTTTAGACAGGTCATCATAAATAATCAGTGCATCTTCACCGCGATCGCGGAAGTACTCGCCCATCGCACAGCCAGCATACGGTGCCAGATATTGCAGAGCAGCAGACTCAGACGCAGTCGCAACGACAACAATGGTGTTTTCCAATGCGCCATGCTCTTCCAGTTTACGTACCACGTTAGAGATCGTGGAAGCTTTCTGGCCGATAGCGACGTACACGCATTTGATACCGGAATCACGCTGGTTGATGATGGCGTCGATAGCCAGAGCAGTTTTACCCGTCTGACGGTCGCCGATAATCAGCTCACGCTGACCACGACCAATTGGAATCATGGCATCAACGGATTTGTAACCCGTTTGTACTGGCTCATCAACGGACTGACGTTCGATAACGCCAGGCGCAATCGCTTCAACCGCAGAGAAACCGTCATGATCCAGTGCGCCTTTACCGTCAATCGGTGCGCCCAGCGTGTTGACCACACGACCCAGCAGGCCACGGCCAACCGGAACTTCAAGAATACGGCCAGTACATTTTACTTTCATGCCTTCGGCCAGATCCGCATACGGACCCATGACAACCGCACCCACGGAGTCACGCTCCAGGTTCAGTGCGATCGCATAACGGTTACCCGGCAGAGAGATCATCTCTCCCTGCATCACGTCTGCCAGACCGTGGACGCGGATGATTCCGTCACTGACGGAAACAATAGTACCTTCATTGTGAGCTTCGCTCACCACATTGAACTGAGCAATGCGCTGCTTGATCAGTTCGCTGATTTCGGTGGAATTCAGTTGCATGCTCCAGTCCCCTTAAGACTGCAAGACGTCTGCCAGACGTTCCAGACGACCGCGAATGCTGCCATCTATCACCATGTCGCCTGCGCGGATCACCACGCCAGCCATGACAGACTTATCAATTTTGCAATTCAGCTTCACTTTGCGTGACAGACGTTTTTCCATAGCGGCGGCGATCTTGGATAGCTGCTGCTCACTCAACGTATTGGCAGAAATCACATCGACGTCAACCGTCGATTCCAGTGCTGCCCGCAGTTGAATAAATTGTTCCAGTACTTCAGGAAGCACTGGTAAACGTCCGTTCTCGGCCATCACCTTTATCAGGTTCTGACCGGCTTCATCAAGTTGATCACCACAAACGGCAATAAACGTTTTCGCCAGCTCAATCGGTGCAACCGCACCAGAAAGCAGCTCGGCAATTTGCTCATTGCGCGCTACTTCGGCTGAAAACGCCAGCATGTTCTGCCAGCGATCCAAAGCCTGATTCTCAACCGCAAAGTCAAAAGCTGCTTTGGCGTAGGGGCGAGCTACCGTGACAAATTCAGACATCAGCCCCTCCCTCCTTACAGTTCAGCGACCAGTTTATCAACGATGTCGCTGTTAGCAGCTTCATCCACGGAACGTTCAATAATTTTCTCGGCACCGGCAATCGCCAATACGGCAACTTGCTTACGCAGCTCTTCACGAGCGCGTTTACGTTCGGCTTCGATTTCAGCCTGCGCCTGCGCCACAATCTTGTTACGTTCAGCTTCCGCTTCAGCTTTCGCCTCATCCAGGATCTGAGCACGGCGTTTGTTCGCCTGCTCGATGATCACCTGAGCATCCGCCTTGGCTTTCTTCAGTTGATCTGTCGCATTGGCCTGAGCCAAGTTCAAATCTTTTTTGGCACGTTCAGCAGAAGCCAGACCGTCAGCAATTTCTTTCTGACGTTTCTCGATGGCTGCCATCATCGGCGGCCATACATACTTCATGCAGAACCAGACAAACAGGACGAACGCAATGGCCTGGCCGAGGATTGTTGCATTAATATTCACAGCACAATGCCTCTTTCAAAGTTAAATAAGTTGATGTTTTAACCTCAGCAGAAAACATTCTGCTTAGGCCACCGCAAACATCACATACAGCCCCAGACCAACAGCGATCATCGGGATGGCGTCAACCAGACCCATGACGATAAAGAACTGTGTACGCAGTAAAGGAATCAGGTCAGGCTGACGAGCAGCACCTTCCAAGAATTTACCACCCAGAATGCCGATACCGATCGCAGCACCGATTGCCGCCAAACCCATCATTAACGCGGCAGCCATGTACAGCAGATCCACACTCAGGTTTTCCATGACAGTCTCCAGTTTGTTTCAGTTAAAAACGTTATTTGTTGAAAGAAAATCAATGCTCTTCAGATGCCATCGAGAGATAAACAACCGTCAGAACCATGAAAATAAAAGCCTGAAGCGTAATAATCAAAATGTGGAAAATAGCCCAAGGCACATTTAACAACCATTGTGACCACCACGGCAACAGACCGGCAATCAGGATGAAGATCAACTCACCCGCATACATATTGCCAAACAGTCGCAAGCCTAAGGAAATAGGTTTGGACAGCAGGCTGACACCTTCAAGAATCAGGTTGATAGGAATAAAGACAGGATGGTTGAACGGTTGCATGGTCAGTTCTTTAACAAAACCACCCAGACCCTTCATTTTGATACTGTAAAACAGCACCAGGATAAATACCCCAAGCGCCATCGACAACGTAATGTTCACGTCAGCCGTTGGTACGGCACGCAGATAAGCATGCGCCGGATCGTGCCCCAATAGGCTGTAGATACCCGCCCAGACTTGCGGCAACAGATCGATAGGCAGCAGATCCATCAGGTTCATCAGGAAAACCCAGACGAAAATGGTCAGCGCCAGAGGAGCGATTAGTTTGCTTTTGCCATGGAACATGTCGCGTACAGTGCCATCAACGAAACCGATAATCAGTTCGACGGCCGTTTGCAGCTTACCTGGCACACCGCTGGTCGCACGTTTAGCTACGCGATGAAAGATAACCAGAAAGAGGATCCCAAGAGCGATCGAGAAAAACATCGAATCGACGTTAATCGACCAAAAACCCGTCCCTACCTGCAAATGGTGCAAGTGGTGACTGATATACTCTTGCGGAGTAGAGATTTCTCCAGCAGCCATGATGTCCCTTACCCTTTTGTTGTTAACTACGGTAACGATTAATTACGGCCGGTGCCACGATCTGCATCATCAGCACCGATAAATAAGTCAGGCCAAGCGGAAAAAATGCCGCTTTAAACACGCCTAACGCCACCACTAACAGTGCAATGGTGATAAATACCTTAAGCGCCTCGCCAATCGCGAATGACCAGGCCACACGCCCATCAGCAGGCTTGTCTGACTGATGACGCAAGGCAAACAGCACAAACAAGACGTTCGGCAACCAGGCAGCCAATCCCCCACCTAATGCAGAAGCCGCAGCATTGACGCTATTGAGGCTGAAAACAGCACTCAACAAAGCAAAAGTCACTAACTGTAACAACAGTAGCCTGAAGGCCACTTTTCCACTGTAAAGGGATACAGGCATGACGTTTGCTCTCTCCATACCTTTTCAGAGGTATACCGAATGACGTATAGAACTGCCTTTACACCACTGAGTCAAGCAGCAAAAAACGAGCAAATTATACGGGTCATCCCTGCGAATTCAATCGATAAGTAGCGAAAAGGTGAACAATTATTTAAATTTCTTTCTGAAGCCCCGTTTTTACTAACAATCCCCCCTGCTCATGTCCGGTGTCATTAATTTCTAAAGGCTCCCAATCTGTGATGTGACTCACATAAAAGAGTTTGCGGCTATTTATAACAGAACGTGTTTTTTTTTGTCTCTAGACAAATAAGCTATTTATCTTATTTAACTTCAATAAGTTATTTAAATTAGCATACTAAAAATGCCACAAACAACGTTTCAACCAGCTATTGACATTATTGATATCGTTTCTTTACCCAATTAACACAAAAATAACTAATTTTTGATACCTATGATTTATTTTCTCTCGTTATTATTCAGCGCGAAAGCAAAAGGACGATGCAGAAAAAACGAAGATGTAACATTTTAGTGATCGCAATGCGTTCTGGAACGCCGCCACCGATAAATGAGGTGGCAACCTGATACGCCATATTTAGTTATAATTTTTTTGATAAAAAACAAAATTAGTTTGGTTTAAGCACGACTAAATGGCGCTCGCCTTCCAGATCGGGCACGGATAAGCGAACAACCTGATCCAATAGGACACCTTGTGGCAAGGACGCCAACTCATCCTCAGGAAGTACGCCTTTGAGAGCATAAAATCGCCCTGTCGGTCTGGCTGGAAGATGGCTGCACCAGCTAATCATGTCATGCAGAGAGGCAAATGCCCGGCTGATCACCCCATCAAAAGGCGGTTCTGCGGGAAATTCTTCAACGCGACTCTGCACAGGCGTGATGTTTTCAAGCTGTAATTCATGCTGAACCTGACGCAAAAAGCGTACACGTTTACCCAAGCTATCCAACAAGGTGAAATGCGATTCAGGACGAACAATGGCTAACGGAATCCCCGGCAACCCAGGCCCCGTACCCACATCGATAAAACGTTGTCCATGTAAATGTGGCTCAACCACGATACTGTCCATGATGTGACGGACAAGCATTTGCTGCGGCTCGCGTACCGACGTCAGGTTATAAGCTTTGTTCCACTTATTCAGCATATCAACATACTGTATCAGAAGATGTTTTTGCTTATCTGAAATCACAATACCAGCCGCATTGAGCAGATTATCGAGTGTGTTGCGCACAATAAGATCCCGATGAAAATGATGAGGTTTACAATAAAAATAGCCGGATAACCGGCTATTTCGGGGATAAGTTTACCGTAAATCAGGCGCTGCGGCGCAGTAGGCCCTGCTTTTTAAGCCAGATCAGCAGAATGGAGATCGCCGCTGGCGTAATACCTGAAATCCGTGAAGCCTGACCGATAGACGACGGTTTGTGATCGTTAAGCTTGGCGATAACCTCGTTAGACAACCCGCTAACCTGCTTATAATCCAGATCGGCAGGCAGCAGCGTATTTTCATTACGCAGTTGTTTCTCAATTTCATCCTGCTGACGGGCAATATACCCTTCGTACTTAACCTGAATTTCAACCTGCTCAGCCGCCTGTTCATCGGTTAATCCCGGAGCGAACAACGGTAGCCCTGTAAGCTGAGCGTAATCCACTTCTGGGCGACGCAGCAGCTCTTCACCGTTCGCTTCGCGTGATAGCGGCGTATTTAGCAGTGAATTGACCTGAGCTATCTGCTCAGACTGCGGGTGAACGTGAACATCGCGCAGACGCTGACGCTCTTTCTCAATATTCTCGAGTTTCTCGTTGAAACGCGCCCAGCGATGATCGTCAACCATCCCCAGTTCACGACCGATTTCTGTCAAACGCAGATCGGCGTTATCTTCACGCAGCATCAGACGATATTCAGCACGCGACGTAAACATGCGGTAGGGTTCTTTCGTCCCCAGCGTACAGAGATCGTCAACCAACACGCCGAGATAAGCCTGATCGCGACGCGGCGACCAGCCTTCTTTATCGGCAGCTAATCGAGCCGCATTCAGCCCCGCCAACATGCCCTGTGCTGCGGCTTCTTCGTACCCGGTTGTTCCGTTGATTTGTCCGGCGAAGAACAGACCATGAATAAATTTGTTTTCCAGCGTCGGCTTCAAATCGCGAGGATCGAAGAAATCGTACTCAATGGCATAGCCAGGGCGAACAATACGGGCATTTTCCATCCCAGCCATTGAACGAACAATCTGCCATTGGACGTCAAACGGCAGACTGGTGGAGATCCCGTTTGGATAAATTTCGTTGCTGGTCAGCCCTTCTGGCTCAAGAAAGATCTGATGGGTGTTTCGATCGGCAAAACGCATCACTTTGTCTTCGATCGAGGGGCAATAGCGTGGACCGATCCCTTCAATGATCCCGGCATACATTGGGCTACGATCCAGGTTATTACGGATCACATCATGGGTTTTTTCATTGGTATGCGTGATATAGCATGGCATTTGTGCCGGATGCTGACTCGCATTCCCCAGGAATGAAAAAACCGGCATCGGGTTGTCGCCGTGCTGTTGAGCGAGCACACTAAAATCGATCGTTCTGGCGTCAATGCGCGGTGGCGTGCCGGTTTTCAGGCGGTTAACGCGCAGAGGCAACTCACGCAGGCGACGCGCGAGCGGGATAGAAGGTGGATCGCCTGCACGACCGCCGCTGTAGTTGTCCAGCCCGATGTGAATCTTGCCGTCAAGGAAAGTGCCAACCGTTAATACGACGGCTTTGGCACGAAATTTTAGCCCCATCTGGGTAACGGCACCGACGACACGATCGTTTTCCACAATCAGATCGTCGACAGCCTGTTGGAAGATCATCAGGTTTGGCTGATTCTCCAGCGCGGTGCGAACTGCCTGACGATAAAGCACGCGATCTGCTTGTGCACGAGTGGCTCTGACCGCTGGGCCTTTACTGCTGTTTAGTATCCTAAACTGTATACCGGCCTGATCGACGGCACGCGCCATCAGCCCTCCCATGGCATCGATCTCTTTAACCAGATGGCCTTTTCCAATACCGCCTATCGCCGGATTACAAGACATTTGTCCCAGCGTATCAATATTGTGTGTCAGCAGAAGCGTTTGCTGGCCCATTCGGGCAGAAGCCATTGCTGCTTCTGTTCCGGCATGACCGCCACCAATCACGATGACGTCAAAGGGATCTGGATAAAACATGGTACTGCTCCTCGCATTATTGCGAATGATGAGTGGAGAACGATCGTTATTTGCCCTGGGGTAGGGGATTCTACTCAACTTTGAGCCAACGACCAAGTCCGTTGGATCCTCGTTAATTAAAGAAAGATCTTTTTATTTAAAGATCTCTTTATTAGATCTCTTATTAGGATCGTCATGTTGTGTGGATAAGTGATTATTCATATTAAAGATCAAGATAATGGCGTTGATCCTTACCTGTGAATGATCGGTGATCCTAGCCAGGATAAGCTGGGATCTGAATGCGGGTTTATACACAGGACAAAAAGTATACTCGGGTTGTTATTGGGATAACTACGGCTTTTACACCTGAATTAAGCAGAGTTATCCACATTCAACTGCTGAATATTTAATCTTATTTGAGTAAATTTACCCACGATCCTAGCCATTCTTCGGCTGGATCTTCTGGAATCTGATGCTGGGTGATGTCGATCTCAAGGATTTCACCGATCCGTTTTGCCCCTAACTGGGTCAGCATACGATCCGCTGTTTGGATTGCGCCACAGAACGTGTCGTACTCTCTGCTGCCGATCCCTATTGCGCCGAAGCTCACCTGAGAAAGATCGGGCTTCTGCAGTTCCAATTGTTCAAACAGCGCTTTCAGGTTATCAGGAAATTCCCCGGCACCGTGGGTGGAGGTCACCACCAGCCATACACCGCTTTCAGGCAGGGCATCAAGCTCAGGACCGTGCAGAAGTTCGGTGGAAAAATCATCCTTCTCCAGTAATTCAGCCAAATGCTCAGCGACGTATTCTGCGCTGCCGAGGGTACTGCCACTGATCAAGGTAATGTCTGCCATAGCGATCCCATCCGATAAAAGACGGGACATTGTACGCTGTGATCTGGCTGGGATCTACCTGTGGATAATATGGGTATAGGAAAAAAGCATTACGGTGCGATCGTACGCATGATGGGGTTTTGCAGAGAGATTAGCGTTTCAGTGGATTGAATTTCATCAATAGTTTGGATCTTGTTGATAAGTACATGTTGCAGCGCTTCGATCGAACGGCACATGACTTTAATAAAGATGCTGTAATGCCCGGTGGTGTAGTAGGCCTCGACCACTTCTTCCAGATTGTTCAGCTTCTCCAGCGCGGAGGGATAATCTTTGGCGCTTTTCAGAATGATGCCGATAAAGCAGCACACGTCATAGCCTAACTCTTTTGGGCTTACGTCCAGGCGCGTGCCGATAATGATGCCTGCCTGCTTCATTTTTTCCACCCGAACGTGGATGGTGCCCGGACTGACGGAAAACTGTTTTGCCAGTTCAGCATAGGGAGTTCGTGCATTTTCCATTAAGGCGGAAAGGATGCCGCGATCGAGATTATCGATCTGATAAATTTCTGCCACTTTGAACCTCTTATTTTAGCGAATAATGATTTTATACCGTTATAAAATGACGGATTAAAAGCACAAGTGCAATTTATCCATAAGATTATTGAATGGCTGGCAGTTTTTATTGCTTAATGAATAACTAAATATGATGGATAAGAGACGCGGCAATGAAAAAGCAGTACATCGAAAAACAGCAGCAAATCAGCTTCGTTAAATCTTTCTTCTCCAGCCAACTGGAGCAGCTTCTGGGATTGATTGAAGTCCAGGCACCGATTCTTAGCCGCATCGGCGATGGCACGCAGGATAACTTGTCTGGCACGGAAAAAGCGGTGCAGGTTAAGGTGAAAGCGCTGCCGGATGCCACATTTGAAGTGGTGCACTCACTGGCGAAATGGAAGCGTAAAACGCTGGGCGTCTATGATTTTAGCTGCGGCGAAGGTATCTATACCCACATGAAGGCGCTGCGTCCTGATGAAGATCGTCTCAGCCCGATCCACTCGGTGTATGTCGATCAGTGGGACTGGGAGCGCGTAATGGGGGATGGCGAGCGCCATGCCGGGTATCTGAAATCGACGGTCACACGCATTTATCAGGGCATTAAAGCGACGGAAGCGGCGGTACATCAGGCGTTTGGCATTCAGCCTTTCCTGCCGGAACAGATTCATTTTGTGCATACCGAAACCTTACTGAAGCGCTATCCCGATCTGGATGCCAAAGGGCGTGAGCGAGCCATCGCGAAAGAACTGGGCGCGGTGTTCCTGATTGGGATTGGCGGCAAGCTGTCCAGCGGGCACTCTCACGATGTGCGCGCGCCGGATTATGATGACTGGACGACGCCAGGTGAGCAGGAATTGGCTGGCCTGAATGGCGATATCGTGGTGTGGAACCCGGTTCTGAACGATGCGTTTGAGATTTCATCCATGGGCATTCGTGTGGATGCGGAAGCGCTCACCCGCCAGTTGGCGCTGACGCAGGATGAAGAACGCCTGAAGCTGGAATGGCATCAGGCGCTGCTGCGCGGTGAAATGCCACAAACGATCGGTGGGGGAATTGGTCAGTCTCGCCTGGTTATGCTGTTGCTGCACCTGTCGCATATTGGTCAGGTTCAGTGCGGCGTGTGGCCACAGCCACTGCGTGAGTCGGTTTCCGGCCTGCTTTAATAAGCCTTACCGTGCTGCCAGCGGCGCAGTAAGCGGCTTTTTAACCCGGTATCAAAGTGCCAGATATGGTCAAAGATGCGCATGATGCCGGGTTTGCCATGATCGGACATCGCTACCGCATGGAAACGGTGCTGTAGCTTCGTCTGGCGGCTTTTCACCTTATTCACCACCTCATCCGGCAGTCGCTGGGCGATAAAGTCCGAAATCACCACGGCATCAGCATCGTGCCAGAGTGCATCATCCATCTTATCCAACAGCGCTGACAGGCAGGCGCTCATATCCGTGCCGCCGCGAAATGACTGGCTGAGAAAACGTATCGCCTGCTCTAATCCGTCTGCGGAAGTCAGTTCATATTTCACCACGCCGGTGGAAAACAGCATGATGTAGCAGCGGCGGTTGTCGGCGAGCGCAATGCGCATCAGCGCCAGGCAGAAGGCTTTGGCACAGCGCTCGTTAAAGCCGCCCATCGAGCCTGACGTATCAACGCAGACGATAAACGGGCCACGCGGCTGCTGTTCATTTTGCTGATGAACCACAGGTCGCTCGGTGATTTTCTCGCGCCAGCTCTCACCCTGTAAGCGATAGGTCAGCAGCCGATGCTCCAGCAGGCGGCGATAAAACTCGTATTCCAGTTCGCTGATGCCCAGTGTAGCCAATTCCGTCGGCATCAAACGCAGGATATCGTCGCTCTGATGCACACCGCTTACTTGCTCGGGCACGGTGGCAGGTTCCCGTACGCGTACCCGAAAGGCTTCTTGTGGCGCTTCTTGCGTAAGAATGGATTTGGTTTCCCGGCTGCGCCCCAGCCGTTCCGCGAGTTTCTGTAATGCGGGCTGGCGTTGCAGGAAAGCGCCGAAATCCAGTAATGGGCGGGGATCGGTGTGAATACGCTGTGCCGCGCTGAGATCCCAGAGTCGCCCGGCGGCATTGTCATTCTCTGCCAAAATGGGCTCGAGTTTGCCGCTGAGGGTCAGACGCTGTTGCAGTTCGTCCAGCAGGATTTCCCGTTCTTGTTCCATTAACTGCTGATGCAGTGAAACGGTTTGCAGGGTGAGGCTCAACCGCCAGCGCTGAAGAAAAAGTGAATGCAGTCCACTGGTGATTTTCTGCCCTAAGGTTCGCTCTGGGGACGTCGTAAGCTGTGAAGCCTGTGTCAGAAATGGTGATTCCACGTTGCTCAGCGTCTCCATAATCGCAGGCAGGCGCGTCTGAAACGTCTGGTTGTCGATCGATTGTGAACGCTGGTAGCAACTAAATTCTTTTTCCAGCTCTGGCGGTACTTGGGTGGTGCGCAGGCGTTGTTTTAAGGTTTCTTTCCAATCAGGCAGGTCTTTGAGTAACGCGGATTTCAGGCTGGGATACTTTTCAAAGAAAAAAGCGAGCTGCGGCGTCGCCAGCAGCGTGATGACGAGGTCGTCCAGCAGTTCGTTTTCATCGATAGACAGCAGCATTTCCAGTGATTCCAGCGTGATCATCGGCGTTAGTCCTGTTGCTCTGACTGCTGGATTTGCTCGGCGACGTGTTGCAGGCTGGCTTCTATTTTGGCCAGCCACTCACTGGGGACGAACAGACATGGCTGATGCTGACTGAATAAACGACGCTGTTCGCGGAGTTGCAGATTCAGCTTTTCATATTCATCAGTAATGTCGGCCGGAAGCGCGCAGTCGCGTTTTTCCGGTAGCGAAAGAATAACGGCTTGCAGGCTGATATCACGAACCGTCAGGTGTTGGCGCTCGTCCACCACCAGATCGAGACGTTGGGTAAAACCAATGCCGTTGAGTTTACCCCGAATTTCTCCCCCTTTTTGCAGCCAGTTTTCTAGTGCATTTTTCTCAATAATCAGGTGATTGACTTCAATATCGTGCAAGATCAGCGGGCGTTGCAGCACCAGATCCAGTGTTTCCGCGGCGATCGTGTCAGGCAAGGTGTAATGGAATTTCCTACCCAGAAAGTGGCCTTGCTTCTCCACTGAAAATGCCTGTAATTCACTTTGTTCACGCTGGTATTGCTGACGTTTGATATTCGCCTGTTGTAGCCGGAATAGCAGGCTTTTTTGCTGATAGGCGTGCTCGGTAATCAGTAATTCAAGCTGGCGTTCGATGAGCGTCAGCGTGCTTTGGTCGTGCCAGAGACAGTCTTTCAGTAGAATAATATCAACCGGCGTAATGGCATCCCGACCGCAGAAAAACGCGCTGGCCTGAAGCAGACGCAGGGCTTTTTTCCAGCGACGATCGGAAATGTAAGGAGCCTGTTCCAACGTATCTAACTGCTGGCGCAGCGTGTAAATCAGCTCGAAGCCTGCTTCCGGCAGCGCCACATGCTCAATATCCTTCTGCCACTGTTGATACTCTTCATCGCTGACGCTGAGAGCCGGTGGTACGGGGTTATCGCGCTCGCTGCTGTTATTCACCAGCAGCGCGCGGAAATTCTGTTTTTCCTGCACGCGGTCGAGCCACAAACGGATGAGCATACGGTCGTAGAGCGCTTCCAGACCACCATCGGCCTCCGGCAGTTCATTCGACGCCGCAACCAGCAGGCGCATCGGGATCGTGTCTTCACTGTTGCCATTACGAAAACGTCGCTCGTTAATGGCTGTCAGTAGCGTGTTCAAAATGGCCGGGCCTGCTTTCCAGATTTCATCCAGAAAGACAATTTCGGCTTCGGGCAGATAACCGGTGGTCAAACGTTGATAGCGGCCTTCATCTTTCAATGCCTGAATGGAAAGGGGACCGAATACTTCTTCTGGAGTGGAAAAGCGGGTCATCAGGTACTCAAACGCGTTCGCATGGCGAAACGCGAATTTAAGACGCCGGGCGATCATACTTTTGGCGATACCCGGTGGCCCCAGCAGAAAAACACTTTCCCCGCTTAGTGCCGCCAGCAGACAGAGACGAATGGCGTGCTGTCTTTCGTATAGCCCGTGTTCTAGCGCATTGCTGAGACGAGAAATTCTTTCAGCTAATGCCGCAGTTTGACGCATAATTGATCCGTTAGTCCCATGATGTGATGTACTGAAATCGTTTATTTCTGCACCCCGTTATTCCACTGAAAGCGACACACCAGAAAAACGACTTTCAGCAAGGCAAACGTAATAATAAACGGCAGATCACAGATTTTTATTAGAATACTTTTATGGATTATTCACCTTAACGGGGTGAGTAAGCAATAAACCACCTTTTACAGGATGTTTCGTATACACCCGTCATACTTCAAGCTGCAGGTGTGTTGGCTGCGTTCACTCACCCGAATCACTTACTTGAGTAAGCTCATCGGGATGAAATGAGAGACATCCTGTCTCTCACCGAAGGCCAGCCGCTGGCTGATCAAATTCGTTCCCGACGAATTTGTCCCTCGCTTGCCGCCTTCCTGCAACCCGAATTATTTAGGGGTAGAAGGTGACCGCACAATAAAAATGGGTTTTTACCCTGATTTGTGCATACTGTGCGCTTTTGGACAAGTTGCTGTGAATGACGCGCTTCGCGGATTGATTAATAACAGAAGATAGGTTTATGAGCTCAGAACATAAACGTTCGCTTCCGGCTGTCACGCTGGCGGCCATCGGGGTGGTTTATGGAGATATAGGAACCAGCCCTCTTTATACGTTAAGGGAATGTTTATCAGGGCAGTTTGGTTTTGGGGTCGAGCCTGGTTCGGTCTTTGGCTTTCTATCACTCATTTTTTGGCTACTGGTGCTAGTGGTTTCGCTGAAATACCTGACCTATGTGATGCGTGCCGACAATGCTGGTGAAGGTGGCATTCTCACATTGATGTCGCTCGCTGGGCGCAACACCTCCGATCGCACAACCTCCGTGCTGGTTATCATGGGGTTGATTGGCGGCAGCTTCTTCTATGGGGAAGTGGTCATCACGCCAGCTATCTCGGTGATGTCGGCGATGGAAGGGTTGGAAATCGCCGCGCCGTCGATGGACAATTATATTGTCCCATTAGCGATTGTCGTGCTGACCTTACTGTTTATCATTCAAAAGCACGGTACGGGCAGCGTTGGCAAACTCTTTGCTCCCGTGATGCTGATTTGGTTTTTGACGCTTGGTGTACTGGGCGCACGCAGCATTATTGCTAACCCGGAAGTCTTGCAGGCGTTGAATCCGATGTACGCCGTGCGCTTCTTTATCGAATATAAAGCGGTGTCGTTTTTTGCGCTGGGGGCCGTGGTGCTGGCGATTACCGGGGTTGAGGCGTTGTATGCCGATATGGGGCACTTCGGTAAATTCCCGATTCGTCTGGCCTGGTTTACGGTGGTGGTGCCGTCGCTGGTATTAAATTATTTCGGTCAGGGCGCGCTGCTATTGAAGAACCCGGAAGCAATCAAGAACCCGTTCTTCCTGCTGGCGCCAGATTGGGCACTGATTCCACTGCTGATATTGGCGACGCTGGCGACCATCATTGCCTCACAGGCGGTGATTTCCGGTGTGTTTTCCCTGACCCGTCAGGCGGTGCGGCTGGGCTATTTGCCGCCGATGCGCATCGTACACACGTCGGATATGGAGTCCGGTCAGATTTATATTCCCGCGATTAACTGGATGCTGTATATCGCCGTCGTGATTGTGATTGTCAGCTTTGAGCATTCGAGCAATCTGGCCGCGGCTTATGGTATTGCGGTGACGGGCACGATGGTCATTACCAGCATTCTGTTCTGTACGGTTGCAGTGAAAAATTGGCTCTGGAATCGCTATCTGGCATGGGCGTTGCTGGCCGGGTTGCTGGTTATCGACCTGCCAATGTTTTTGGCGAACGTGGTAAAAATCCTGTCCGGCGGCTGGTTGCCGCTGGCGCTGGGTATGGTGATGTTTATCATTATGACGACCTGGAAAAGCGAGCGCTTCAGGCTGCTGCGCCGGTTGCATGAGCACGGTAATTCACTGGATGCCATGATTGCCTCGCTGGAGAAATCGCCGCCGACGCGTGTGCCGGGGACCGCTGTGTATTTCTCGCGAGCCACGCGCGTGATCCCGTTTGCGCTGCTTCACAACCTCAAACACAACAAGATCCTGCATGAGCGTGTGGTGCTGTTAACCATGCGAACGGAGGATGCACCCTATGTGCTGAACGCACGGCGCGTCACGGTTGAACAGCTTTCGCCGACGTTCTGGCGCGTGATTGCCAACTATGGCTGGCGTGAGACGCCGGATGTGGAAGAAGTCTTTCAGCGTTGTTGGCAGGACGGGTTAACCTGTCAGATGATGGAAACCTCTTTCTTTATGTCCAATGAGTCACTGATTATCGGTGAGCGACCGTGGTATCTGCGCTTGCGCGGTAAGCTATTCATGATGCTCAGCCGCAACGCGCTACGCGCGGCTGATCAATTTGAAATCCCGCCGAACCGGCTGATTGAACTGGGGATTCAGGTCGAGATTTAAGTGATCACACGAGTAGGGTGTTATGTTGGGATAAGATCGAGATATACGGTCGACCACGGGGCGAGGTGTCCCTGCGGGAACCTCATCCCCGTGTTTCCCTAATAACAAGCAGCGAGTTGCTGCCTGTTGGGGAAACCCTATTGCTCAGCGTGTTAACGATAGAGAGAATGACCGCTACCAGTTCACCGACACAATCAGCCCGCCTTCGGGTTGATTGGTGAACGCAACCCGCATATGGTGCAGTCTGGCGATATTGTTCACGATGGAAATCCCCAGACCGCTGCCGGATTTTTCCTGCCCCGGCGGGCGATAAAAGCGTTCGCCGATCCTGGTCAGTGCGTCCTCGCTGATGCCCGGCCCGCTATCGGCCACCTGAAAGCCCTGTTCTGTCAACGCCAGACTAACCGTTCCGCCTTCATGGCTGTAGCGAATGGCGTTATCTAGCAGATTACGCACCAGCAGCGTCAGCAGCAAAGGATGCCCTTGCCGGATAACCGGTTTATCCGGTAAATCCAGCGTCAGTTCGATGCCTGCGGTGTGTGCGGTGTGGTAATGCGCAATCACCGCCTGTTGCAATAAGTCATTAAACTGAACGGGCTGCATCCCTTCAGGGGAGGTTTCGGCATCCAGCCGCGACAGCGTTAGAAGCTGATCCACCAGCCGCGTGGCCCGATCGATACCTTTGTCCAGATTGATCAAGGCATGGTGACGCATCGCTTCATCGTCATGTGCGAGCTGTGCGACTTCAGTTTGAACTTTCAAGGCCGCCAGCGGGCTGCGCAATTCGTGAGCCGCATCGGAGGTAAAACGACGCTCCCGTATCAGCATGTCGCTGATACGGGAAAACAGATGGTTCAGCGCGTTGACCAACGGACGAACCTCTTGCGGGATGTGTTGCGTTGCCAGCGGTGTGCTTTCATCGGGGGAACGCTGCTGTAGCTCGGCGGTTATACGCTTTAGCGGCGAGAGTTCACGCGTTACCAGCCAGAACAGCAGCGCCAGCATGATTGGCAGTGCGAACAGCCAGGGCATCAGGTTGGTTTTTACAATATCCAGCGTCATATCCTGACGATATTCCCACTCCTGACCGACTGCAATCGCGTAGCGATTATCCGCTGTCGTCAACCAGACGATGCGCCAGGCATCGTTGTCATTACGCAGTTTGCCGTCGGTGAAGCCGTTGCGCGGGTAGTCAAAGATGAAATCTTTGCCGTTCTCGCCGTCGTTCAACACCATGTTTCCGTCGCGGGTAAAAATGGCGAAGGCCAGTGCATCCTCTTCCTGTTTGCCTCGATCCTGGTGTACCAGATTTTTGGTTTTAGGCAGAGAAGTCGACTGGATGCGCAATTCATCGGGATTCATGGTGGCAAGACGTTTGGCAAACAGCATTTGCTGGGTATCAAATAGCTCATTGATGTTTTGGCGCGTTTGATACCACGAAAGCAGGCTGGCCACGCCCCAGCAAATCAGCGTCAGCAGCGTAAAACCTGCAATCAGGCGTAAGCGCAGGCTGAGTCGGTTCATGGCGCATCTCCCAGAATGTAGCCAACGCCATGCACGGTACGGATAAATCCACCCCCCAGCTTTTTGCGCAGGTGGTGGATATGCACTTCTACCGCATTACTGGAGACATCATCGTCCCACCCATAGAGCTTTTCCTCCAACTGTGCGCGCGTGAGCACGCGGTTCGGGTTGAGCAAAAACAGTTCCAGTAACGCCAGTTCGCGCGATTTGAGTATTAGTGGTTCGTTGTTAAGCGTGACGCTGCGTGAGCCTGGCTCAAGGGAAATCGCACCGTGTGTTAATGTCGGTTGAAGTTGGCCGTGACGGCGGCGAATCAGCGCCTGAAGACGAGCGGCAACTTCTGTCAGCGCAAAAGGCTTACATAAATAGTCATCGGCCCCTTGCTGCAACCCTTCTATACGCTGTTCCAGCGCATCACGGGCGGTCAGAATTAGTACCGGTTCGTCGTGCCCTGCCTGACGCCACTGGCGCAGAATATCCATTCCGTCCAGACCCGGCAGGCTGAGATCGAGCACGACTGCATCATACGGTGCCGCCTTCAAGGCCGCTGCGCCTGTCTTCCCTTCCGTAAACCAGTCAATATTAAAACCCAGTTTGATTAAGCCTGCTTTCAGGCCGTCGCCAATCAGGCGATCGTCTTCGATTAACAATATTCTCATGGCTGCCTCGCCGGATATTGACCGCTGTCGTGTTTGCGCCTTTTCCGGTTTTATACGAAATAGGAGGGCGACGTGTACAGCACAAATCGCTGAAATCGGGCGATATCGGCAAGATAAAAAAAGAAAAATGCAGAAACTGAGTCCTTAAGATTCTGTTAAGAACGGTTTGTTTTAATCCTTCCCGAAGACCGATTACTCCCGCAGGTTGACTGCGAAACAATTGACTGTGAAACGACAGGCAACATAAGGAAGGTAAAGATGAAAAAAGTCGCTGCATTACTCGCCATTACCGCTCTGGTTTCCGCTCCGGTATTTGCCGCACAAAGCGGCGGTGGTTTCGTCAACCCGGAAACCCCCGCGGTTGGCACACACAACGGCGGATTTACTGATTCGCAAAACGCGCTGACCACAATCGCGAAAGCGAAAGACCTGCGTGACGATAGCTGGGTTACGCTGCAAGGGAATATTGAAAAGCGGATTGGGGATGAGAATTATCAGTTCCGTGATTCAACCGGTACGATAGAAGTTGAAATTGACCATAAACGTTGGAATGGTCAGAGGGTTTCACCCACCGATAAAGTGGAAATTCAGGGGGAACTGGATAAAGACTTTTATTCGACTGAGCTGGATGTAAAACAAATTCGTAAACTCTAAAAGTCATTCCCTAATGGCGGGCATTGCCCGCCATTTCTCTATTTATCACTCTTCTGTAACGATCTTTCGTTATCTTTATTTTTTTGTTAGCGAAACGTTTCGATAGCGATCACATTTTTTTTATCTCTTCATTGCCTTTCTTTGTTCTTTTTCTAAAATATCACCAGCGAAACGTTTCGCTGGTGGGGTGATGAGATGAAAAAAGCAGCATTGTTGAATTCCGATATTTCTTCCGTGATTGCTCGACTGGGGCATACGGATAGCCTGGTTATTGGTGATGCGGGTTTACCGATTCCTGACACGACAACGCGTATCGATCTGGCGTTAACGCATAACGTGCCGACCTTTTTGCAGGTAGTGAGCGTAGTCACCAGTGAAATGCAGGTCGAGGCCGCTATTCTGGCGGAAGAGATTCTTGAAAAGAACCCCGCCGTCCATGACGCGTTACTCGAGCAATTAAAGCAACTTGAACAACATCAGGGAAACGCAATCGCATTGCACTATGTCAGCCATGAAGAATTTAAAACCCAAAGCGGCAAAAGCCGGGCCATCATTCGTAGCGGAGAGTGTTCTCCGTATGCCAATGTCATCCTGTGTGCTGGCGTAACGTTCTGAGGCATCCATGCAACCTTTACTGCAACTGCAAGGCATCACGAAATCTTTTCCCGGCGTTAAAGCACTGTCCGGTGCTGCGCTTAACGTCTATCCGGGAAAAGTGATGGCGCTGGTGGGCGAGAATGGTGCGGGCAAGTCCACCATGATGAAAGTCCTGACCGGGATCTACCGTAAAGATGCGGGCAGCATCCATTTTCTGGGGCAGGAGGTGGATTTCAACGGGCCGAAAGCGTCCCAGGAAGCAGGTATCGGTATTATTCATCAGGAACTTAACCTGATTCCTCAACTCACCATTGCCGAAAATATCTTCCTCGGCCGTGAATTTACCAACCGTTTCGGTCGGATTGACTGGAACAAGATGTATGCGGAAGCCGACAAGCTGCTGAAGCGCCTTAACTTGCGCTATAACAGCCGCCGTATGGTCGGGGACTTATCGATTGGCGATCAGCAGATGGTAGAAATTGCCAAAGTGCTGAGCTTTGAATCGAAAGTCATCATTATGGATGAACCCACCGATGCGCTGACGGACACCGAAACCGCCTCGCTATTCAGCGTGATCAACGAGTTGCAATCTCAGGGATGCGGCATTGTCTATATTTCCCACCGTCTGAAAGAAATTTTTGAAATCTGCGATGACATTACCGTTTTCCGCGATGGTCAGTTTATCGGCGAGCGTCCGGTCAGCGACTTACAGGAAGATACGCTGATTGAAATGATGGTCGGTCGCAAGCTGGAAGATCAATATCCGCGTCTGAATAAAGCGCCGGGAGAGGTTCGCCTTAAGGTGCAGAACCTGTCTGGGCCGGGCGTCGATAATGTCAGCTTTACGGTGCGGAAAGGCGAAATTCTGGGCGTTGCGGGGCTAATGGGCGCGGGGCGCACCGAGCTGATGAAGATCCTTTACGGCGCACTGCCGCGTACTGGCGGCAATGTGACGCTGGATGGCCGCGATGTAGTGACCCGTAAACCGCAGGATGGATTGGCGAATGGTATCGTCTACATCTCGGAAGACCGCAAGCGTGATGGTTTGGTTCTGGGCATGTCGGTAAAAGAAAACATGTCGTTAACCGCTCTGCGCTATTTCAGCTATGCGGGCGGGCGTCTCAAACACGCCGAAGAGCAACTGACGGTTGCCGATTTTATCCGCCTGTTTAATGTCAAAACGCCGTCAATGGAGCAGCCTATCGGCCTGCTTTCCGGTGGTAATCAGCAGAAAGTGGCGATTGCCCGTGGCCTGATGACGCGCCCCAATGTGTTGATCCTCGATGAACCGACGCGTGGCGTCGATGTCGGGGCAAAGAAAGAAATTTATCAGTTAATCAATCAATTCAAAGAAGAAGGGCTGAGTATCATCTTGGTGTCATCCGAAATGCCCGAAGTCTTGGGAATGAGCGATCGCATCATTGTGATGCATGAAGGGCGCTTGAGCGGTGATTTCCCGATTGAACAAGCAACCCAGGAAGTACTGATGGCTGCGGCCGTTGGTAAGCAATACGGCGCAAAGCAGGAGTAAGTCAGACATGAGTTCTCAATCTATCACGGCAAAACGCTGGTTCAGCAAAGAGTGGTTACTGGAGCAGAAATCGCTGATCGCGCTCCTGATCCTTATTGCGATTGTTTCCGCCATGAGCCCTAACTTTTTCACCCTGAACAACCTGTTCAATATCCTTCAGCAGACGTCGGTGAATGCCATCATGGCCGTTGGCATGACGCTGGTGATTCTGACCTCGGGCATTGATTTGTCTGTAGGTTCGCTGCTGGCGCTGACGGGTGCCGTCGCCGCTTCCATCGTCGGGCTTGAAGTCAATGCGTTGGTAGCGGTATTTGGCGCATTGGCGCTGGGTGCGCTGATTGGTGCGGGCACGGGGGTGATTGTTTCCAAAGGCAAAGTGCAGGCATTTATCGCTACGCTAGTGATGATGCTGTTGTTACGCGGCGTGACGATGGTCTACACCAACGGCAGCCCGGTGAATACCGGTTTTTCCGATGTAGCAGATGCGTTTGGCTGGTTCGGCATTGGTCGTCCATTAGGGATTCCGACGCCAATCTGGATCATGGCTATCGTGTTCGCTGCCGCCTGGTACATGCTGCATCACACGCGTCTGGGGCGCTATATCTATGCGTTGGGCGGCAATGAATCTGCCACGCGTTTATCTGGCATCAGCGTTGATAAAATCAAGATTATTGTCTATTCCCTGTGTGGGCTGCTGTCTGCTCTGGCGGGAATCATCGAAGTCGCACGTTTGTCCTCTGCACAGCCTACGGCGGGTACAGGGTATGAGCTGGATGCTATCGCGGCTGTGGTATTGGGCGGCACCAGTCTGGCGGGAGGAAAAGGGCGCATCGTTGGTACGTTGATCGGCGCGCTTATCCTTGGCTTCCTCAACAACGGACTGAATTTATTAGGTGTTTCTTCTTACTACCAAATGATCGTTAAAGCAGTTGTCATCTTGCTGGCGGTTCTGGTAGATAACAAAAGCAGTAAATAACCTTCATTCACACAGGAATTGCGTTATGAATATGAAAAAGCTGGCTACTCTGGTTTCCGCTGTTGCGCTAAGCGCGACTGTCAGTGCTAACGCCTTGGCCAAAGATACGGTTGCTCTGGTGGTGTCTACGCTGAATAACCCGTTCTTTGTTTCCATGAAAGAGGGCGCGCAGAAAGAAGCCGATAAACTGGGTTACGAATTGATCGTGCTGGATTCCCAGAATAACCCTGCGAAAGAACTGGCTAACGTTCAGGATCTGACCGTACGTGGCACCAAAGTTCTGCTGATTAACCCGACTGATTCTGATGCGGTAGGTAATGCAATTAAAATGGCCAACCAGGCCAAAATCCCGGTGATTACGCTGGACCGCGTTGCCAGCAGCGGTGAGGTGGTGAGCCACGTTGCTTCTGATAACGCCTTTGGCGGTAAAGTGGCTGGTGACTTCATTGCTAAAAAGTTGGGTGAAGGCGCCAAAGTGATTCAACTGGAAGGGATCGCCGGAACCTCCGCCGCGCGCGAGCGTGGGGCGGGCTTCATGAAGTCGGCAGAGAAAAATAAATTCGCTATGTTAGCCAGTCAGCCTGCTGATTTCGATCGCACGAAAGGACTGAACGTAATGCAGAACCTGCTGACCGCACACCCAGATGTTCAGGCGGTGTTTGCTCAGAACGATGAAATGGCGTTGGGCGCGCTGCGTGCACTGCAAACGGCGGGTAAGACTGATGTACTGGTTGTGGGCTTTGACGGTACACAGGATGGCGTGAAGGCCGTTGAATCAGGCAAGCTGGCGGCAACGGTGGCTCAGCGTCCAGAGCAGATCGGTGTAATCGGTATCGAAACCGCGGCGAAAGTGCTGAAAGGTGAAAAAACACAGGCCATCATTCCAGTTGACCTGAAGCTGGTAGCAAAATAATTAAAGCAAGGCTCGCGCCACCCGTTTGCGGTGGCGCATTATTAACGTAGCGGGATTCGACATAATGAAAACGGGTAAGCTGGTGGTGCTGGGCAGTATTAATGCTGACCATATTCTCAATCTTGAGCAATTTCCCCGCCCAGGCGAAACAGTGATCGGTGAGCAATATAGTGTCGCTTTCGGTGGGAAAGGTGCCAATCAGGCCGTTGCCGCTGGTCGAAGCGGTGCGGATATCGCCTTTATTGCCTGTGTCGGAAACGACGACATTGGCATCCGTATTTGCCAGCAGCTATCCAAAGACAATATTGATGTTTCCGCCGTTGAGGCTATCTCCGGGGAGACAACCGGCGTGGCGCTAATTTTTGTTAACGCTGAAGCCGAGAACATGATTGCGATTAACGCTGGCGCGAATGCGGCCGTGACGCCGGATTATCTTCATCGCCATCAGCAACATATAGTTGATGCTTCTGCACTACTTATGCAGCTTGAGTCGCCGTTGGAGACCGTTATCGCGGCCGCCAAACTGGCGCATGAACATCAAACAAAAGTGATCCTTAACCCTGCCCCCGCCCGTGAACTGCCTGATGAACTGCTATCGCTGGTTGATATGATCACGCCGAATGAAACTGAAGCGCAGTTCCTGACGGGAATCACCGTTGAGACAGAAGAGGATGCGGCTCGTGCGGCACAGGTGCTGCATGATAAAGGTATCGAAACGGTTCTGATCACATTGGGTAGCCGTGGCGTATGGCTGAGTGAAAACGGTCAGGGACAACGTATTCCGGGCTATCGCGTAAAAGCCGTAGATACCATTGCTGCCGGAGATACCTTTAATGGCGCGTTGGTTACCGCCTTGCTGGAAAACCAGCCGATGTCCTCCGCCGTAAAATTTGCCCATGCGGCAGCGGCGATAGCCGTGACTCGCCGTGGCGCTCAGCCTTCTGTTCCGTGGCGTGAAGAGATAGACGCTTTTTTGCAAACTCAGGGGTGATCTTTGGCCACCATGAAAGATGTCGCCCGGCTGGCGGGCGTTTCTACTTCTACCGTATCTCACGTCATTAATAACAACCGCTTTGTCAGCGATACCATTCGCGAAAAAGTGATGAAGGCCGTTGAGGATCTCAACTACGCGCCATCTGCGCTGGCCAGAAGTCTGAAAATTAATCAGACTCGCACTATCGGTATGCTGCTAACCGCCAGTAATAACCCGTTTTATGCTGAAGTCGTACGCGGTGTGGAACGCTGCTGCTATGAGCGGGGATATAGCCTGATTTTGTGCAACACTGAAGGCGATCGCGACAGAATGAGCCATAGCTTTGAAACGCTGCTGCAAAAGCGGGTCGATGGCGTACTGCTGATGTGTACGGAAAGTCATCGCCCTTTGCCTGAAATGATGAGCCGCTATCCTTCAGTTCCTATGGTTATGATGGATTGGGCGCCTTTCGAAGGTGTTATCGACGTCATTAAAGATAACTCTCTGCTAGGTGGAGAGATTGCAACCAATTACCTCATCTCACGCGGTTATAAAAAGATAGCCTGCATTGCAGGCCCGAAAGATAAAACGACAGCCTATAACCGACTAGAAGGCTATCGTCAGGCGATGGCGCTCGCCGGGCTATCTGTTCCCGCTGATTATGAAATTTTCGGTGATTTTGAATTTGAAGCAGGCTATCGCGCTATGCAGCAATTATTAGCGCTGGAAGACAAGCCTGAAGCCGTGTTCACCAGTAATGATGCGATGGCGGTTGGTGTTTACCACGCGCTTTATCAGGCGGGGCTTTCGATCCCGCAAGACATGGCAGTCATCGGTTACGATGATATTGAACTGGCTCGCTATATGTCTCCTCCGCTGACTACCGTGCATCAACCGAAGGATGAACTCGGCGAATTAGCGGTTGATACCCTCTTATATCGTCTGGAACACCCTAATACCGAGCTAAATGTCTTAGTACTGACACCGGAATTAATGGTGCGTCAGTCGGTCCGGTGAGTTTTTCGCCCATTTAACGGCGAAAAATCCGGCATAACGATGTCTTTTAATTCGCTTTGCTGAAAAAAACCCCACTCGATAATTATTTTGCATTTA